>NZ_JCACKA010000096.1:0-40827 GCF_059505145.1 Mojavia sp. | reverse complement strand
ACTCACCACAATCATTTAGCACTCAGCAGTTAGCATTACTTGAGACTATCCCTGCAATGCAACAGGCGATTGCCGAACTCCAAGCCCAAATCCAGAACCTACTGCCCCCATCAGCAGAGTTCATGCCTCCCGGCTGGGATGCCGAAGTTTGGAGATCGCTTCCTTCGCAGGACAAACGCCACTTCCGGTTCTTGTACCGTCGTCGCAACTTCCGACCGTCCCAAGAGAACCAACCATTGGCCCTACCTGCTACCACTGTTGAGCAGATGAAGGAACGGCAACGGGCTGAGGTTGAACAGTTGATTGGTGAAGTGTCGCCAGAAGAGAAACAGCAATTTCAGGCCGCGAAGCTCCAAAAGCTCAGGGAATTTTGGTCGCAAGCTTCCGTTGAAGAACAAAAAGATATGCCGTTTTAGACATTGGGTAAAAGTATGAGCAGTAAACTAATTACTCCAGAATCACCTCTGCTGGTTCCACCATTACTGGCCGCAGAGATTGGTTTAGAAGAAGCGGTAATACTCCAGCAGATTCATTACTATTGTCAAATCTCCAAGCATATTAAAGCTGACGGGCGGCGTTGGTGAGTGGAAGACGCTCCAGGACTGGGGGCAAACACTGCCGTTTCTCAAAATCTCTACAATTAGGCGGGCGATCGCTAACTTGAGGAATTTCGAGCTAATCGATGTCTGCCGTCATAGTCAAAAGACTTGGTATCAGGCGAACTGGTTTACTGTCAACCTGGAGAATGTCGAAGCTTTATGGAATCGCATTTGCCACGCATCAGCAGATCGATGTGAGTCCTCTTAACATATCGAGTTGCTCAGTTCCAGTAGATGATATCAAAGAGTTCACTCCTAAAGAGTTCTCTTCACAACATCATGCTGCTGAGGAAGAAAAAAGTGAAGTGGAAGAAACCGAGATTTCGGACTATGAACGCGAATTGGTTTGTCTAACCCCAGAATCAGAGTTACCCCAGACCCTTCGCTTCGTTGATGAACAAGAACTGAATGACTCAACGGGCGTGGAAGACCATCATGAGGACACTTTTTCCGGGGCGGTTGAAGCTGATTTAAATGTGCCTAAGCAGGAAATTGCGGAGGTTTGTAATGAGTTGAGGCGGTTGCGGATTAATCCTCAGCCTTGTTTGGGCGTGGTCAAGAAGCATTGGGATAATGTAGCACGGGTGAAGGATGCGATCGCCGAAGGCTGGTGTGATAACCCGACTGGACTGTTTATTAATTCCTGCAAGAGTGGGGCTAAGGGCAAGAATACTGTTACCGCAGATGTTAGTGCTTGGTTTGAGTGGGCGCGGCGGCAGCGGATCGTGCTGGCGATGTCGGGTGGGGTTGTGTATACGGTTGATGGTGAGGCGGTTGCGGTTGTGGAGATGATGAGGCGGTTTCCGGTACAGGAGTAAGGTTCTGCATCTCCTCAAAATGCTGAAATCAATCATCGAGTGATTAGATCGCTGCATAGTCTAAGGCGTGACTCTAGCGAATGAAGAAACTCAATATGACAGAAAGATTAAGCAAAAATACTCTTGTAGATTTTCTGCTGGGATACTAAGACAATGACCCAGCTTAAAGGATTGTAATTAAAAAGCTGATAGTGAAGTTTCCGCAGTGGAGAATTGTTGCAGTGAATAGGTTACTGGTGAAGAAGAATGAGTAGCAATAATTACAACTGTATCAAATTTTATAATATATTTTGAAAGTTAAAAAATAATAAATATTTCAGACAATTTTGTAAGTGCTTTTTATCACAATTACTAAAGATACTTTTGGCACGATTAACGGCAATAACTCTGAAGCTCATCTAAAACATAGGTATATGAAAGGTGGAATAGAAGCTGATATCGGCAGATGATGTAAGCCAAGGCAATTTAAGGAACAATAAAATATTTAGAAAACTTTTAATACTCGTGTTTAAAAATCTGCATTGACGAGCGCACTTGCATAATGTGGAATAATTAGGTGATACGGCTGATGATGCTCACGGGAAAAGAGTTATATGATCGCCCTGCCTGGAGTTACGATCCAAAGCAAAATCTATGAGAGTTCAGCCTCTTTGGTGTATCGAGGGATCAGAGCGCAAGATAATTTAGCGGTAGTTGTAAAATTACTTAAGCAAGATTATCCTTCTACCCAAGAACTAATTCGCTACAGACAGGAATATGAAATTACTCGTCTCCTAAATCTAGAAGGAATTGTCAAGGCATATAGCCAGCAGGAGTATCAACGCACTCTTGTCATGCTCTTAGAAGACTTTGGTGGAGAATCTTTAGAGCAATGGATGTATAAGCGATCAAACTTCAGCCCTATACCTTTATCGACTTTTCTACCACTGGCAATCAATATCACAGAGATTCTGAGCAACATCCATACAGCCAATGTTATTCATAAGGACATCAACCCTGGAAATATCGTCCTCAACCTAGATACTGGGGTTGTAAAAATTATTGACTTTGGCATAGCCACCCGATTTAGCCGTACTAATCCAACTTTCAAAAGCCCGCATGGTTTAGAAGGAACACCTGCTTATCTATCTCCAGAGCAAACAGGGCGGATGAACCGCTTAGTTGATTACCGCACCGATTTTTACTCGCTGGGTGTAACATTTTACGAACTGCTGACTGGACAGTTGCCGTTTCCAACAACGGACATACTTGAGCTAGTCCATTGTCATATTGCCAAACAGCCTATACCGCCTCACCAACTGAATGAAACGATTCATAAACCAGTTTCAGAGATCATTATGAAATTGATGGCGAAAAATGCCGAGGATCGTTATCAAAGTGCTAGGGGTATCAAAGCGGATTTAGAAAGCTGTGCTAACCAACTGATAGAAACAGGGCAAATTAATTGCATTCAATTAGGTTTTCAAGACGTTTCGGGTCAGTTTCAAATTCCCGAAAAACTATATGGGCGCGAAGCAGAAATTGAAGCATTATTGGCGGCGTTTGACAGAGTGGCAGGAACAGCAAATGTTGGCAAAGCTTGCCGAGAAGAGGAAAGCATAGGAAATTCTCAATTTAAAGTAGAAATGATGCTAGTGTCGGGCTACGCAGGAATTGGTAAATCAACCTTAGTGCAGGAAATCTATAAACCAATTACCCAAAAGCGCGGCTATTTTATCTCTGGGAAGTTTGACCAGTTGCAGCGCAATATTCCCTACAGCGCGCTCGTCGATGCGTTACGAAAACTGGTGCAGCAACTGCTGAGTGAACCAGATGAGCAGTTGTTGCAATGGCGAGCGTACCTTCTAACAGCTTTGGGAACCAACGGACAAATCATCATTGATGTAATCCCTGAAGTTGAGTTAATTATTGGCAAGCAGCCACCTGTACCGTCCGTTGGAGCAACTGAATCTCAAAATCGCTTTCATCTAATCTTTGGAAAGTTTGTGCGGGTGTTTTGTTCAGAATCACACCCTCTTGTTATCTTTTTAGATGATTTGCAGTGGATGGACTTAGCAACACTTAAATTAATTGAGTTGATGTTGCTTGATGAAGAAACCCAATTCTTATTTTTAATTGGAGCCTATCGAGATAATGAAGTGAACTCGACACATCCACTAGTATTAACATTGGAAAGGCTGCAAAAACAAGGAGCAGTGCTTAGGGAGATTATTCTAGCACCCTTAACCCTTGAGCCATTGAATCAGTTGATTGCCCAGACGCTACATCAGAATGCAGACACCGTTCGTTCCTTAGCTGAGTTAGTGCTGCATAAAACTGGTGGTAATCCTTTCTTTGCTAGTGAATTTTTGAGAATGCTGTATAGCGAAAATTTGTTGACATTTGATTATGAAAACTTAAACTGGCAATGGAACATCGCTCAAATTCAATCCCAAGATATCACCGATAATGTTGTGGAGTTAATGCTTCGTAAGTTAAAGAAACTACCAGAACTTACACAGCAAATTCTTCGTTTAGCCGCTTGTATCGGGGCTGAATTTAACTTAAATACTTTATCAATTATTTGTAATAAAACTCCTAAAACGATTTTCGTAGATTTACTAACGGCCATTCAAGATGGGTTCATTCAACCTATATCTGAATTAGACAAGGATTTGTTAATTCAAAAGTATAGGTTTTTACACGATCGCGTTCAACAAGCCGCCTACGCCTTAATTGATGAGGCGCAAAAACAAAATGTTCATCTGCAAATCGGTCGCAATTTACTAGAAAAAACTTTGGGCGATCGGCTACCAGATCGATTATTTGAAATTGTCGATCATCTCAATCAGGGAATTGAGTTTGTTACAGATCAAGCAGAACGTAATGAAATTGCCAAACTGAATCTATTGGCAGGTCAGAAAGCAAAAGGAGCGATCGCCTATACTGTGGCGAAAAAATATTTAGCTACAAGTAGAAAATGGCTAGCAACTTTAAGCTGGCAAACAAACTATGATCTGACATTAGATTTATATGTAGAAACAACAGAAATCGCGTATTTATGTGGTGAATTTGAAGATGTAGAACAGTGGGCAAGAGTCGTTCTACAAGAAGCCAAAACGGTTCTCGATAGCGTAAAAGTTTACAAAGTCAAAATTCAGGCTAACATGGCGCAAGGTGAGCAGTTGAAAGCAATCAATACTGCGTTGCAAGTTTTACAGCAATTTGGGATTAGTTTTCCCGAAAAACCAACTCAGTCAGATGTTCAACGTGAACTTGACGCAATTAAATCCCGTTTAGATAAAAAACCGATTGAGAACTTAAGCCATTTGCCCCAAATGACTAATCCAGAGAAGTTGGCGGCAATGCAAATTCTGTCTAGCATCACAATTGCTGCTTATAGCACTGCTCCTATTTTGATGCCTCTACTTGTATCTAAACAAGTTAATTTGTCCATCCAATATGGCAATGCGTCTGTATCTCCCTTTGCGTATGCCAGCTTCGGATTAATTCTTTGTGGAATGGTCGGTGACATTGAGTTTGGCTATCAATTTGGGCAGTTGGCTTTAAGCCTGTTGTCAAAGCTGAATACCCATGCACTTAGAGCTAGAACACTGTTGACCGTTTATACCTTCATCATCCACTGGAAAGAACACGCAAGAGTTCTATTGAAACCATTACTAGAAGGCTATCAAAACGGGCTGGAAACTGGAGATTTAGAATTTGCCGCTTATTGTGCTTATAATTACTGCTTCCAATCCTTTCTCCTTGGAAAAGAACTCGTGGAAGCTAAACGTGAGATGGCAAAATACAAAGAAGTAATCTATCAACTCAAACAAGGAGTGGCACTCACTGCAACTCAAGTATTTCGCCAATCTGTCTTAAATTTGATGGGACGTTCGGTCAATCCAACCCGTTTAATTGGCGAAGCATACAATGAGGAAAATGGATTGCCCCAGCATAAAGCCGTAAATGATGGAACTATTATCTTTGTTGTCTATCTAAATAAACTTTTCCTATGTTATCTATTTTACGAATATGCTCAAGCATTTGAAACCTTAGTAATAGCGGAATCTTATGTAGCCTGCGCCACGTCCGCAACGCTAGTTCCTTTGTACTACTTCTATGCTTCTCTGACAAGACTTGCAACCTATCTGGAAAACAACGCTCAGGTACAAGCAGAAAGTTTAGAGAAAATTGTGGAAAGTCTAGAGAAAATGAAGCAATGGGCAGATTACGCGCCCATGAACTATTTGCATAAATATTATTTATTGCAAGCCGAAACAGCAAGAGTTTTGGGTCAGTTATTGGAAGCAGAAGAGTTCTATGAACAAGCAATTCAAAGTGCTACAGACAATGAGTATTTGCAAGAAGAAGCATTAGCCTATGAATTAGCCGCGAACTTTTACCTATCTCGTGGTAGGAAAAAGTTTGCCCAAACCTATATGAAAGAAGCTCACTACTGCTATGAACGCTGGGGAGCCACTGCAAAAGTAAAGGATTTGGAAATTCGCTATCCACAATTTTTTTCTCAATCATCAGGTAGGGCTTCCACGTCACTTCGCACGACTTCTGGAAACACCTCTAATCACTCAGACATTCCTTTCGATTTAGTGACGGTGATGAAAGCATCTCAGGCAATTTCAAGCGAAATTGAACTGGATCATTTGCTCCATTCCTTAATGAAGATCTTAATCGAGAATACTGGCGCACAAACAGGAATTTTAATTTTACAAGAAGCTGGAGAATGGAAAATTGAAGTTACTTGTAAAATGAATTTCGATCTGGGTGAGAACACTTGCACCATCAATATAATGCCGTCGCTTTCAATGGCTAGTTGCCTTCCCACAGCCATTATTAACTATGTTATTCGCACAAGAGAAAGCGTAGTATTGAATGATGCAACCCGTGAGGGCAAATTTATGCTTGATCCTTACATTAAAAAGCATCAACCTCAGTCGATTCTATGTGCGCCGCTCTTTGATCAAGGCAAAATAACTGGCCTTGTGTATTTAGAAAATAATCTATCGACTGGAGCTTTTAGTAGCGATCGCATCAAGATGCTACAGCTTTTATCAGGACAAGCTGCGATCGCCATTACCAATGCCAAACTTTATGCTGAAGTGAAGGAACGGGAAAGCCGTCTTATACAATTTATTGATGCAATGCCGATTGGAGTTACTGTCCATACTTCTACGGGACACATTACTTATGCTAATCGGGCAACCTATCAGTTAACAGATAAAGCTGATCTCCTAACGGAAGCCCCACCTGAGCAAATCTCTGAAATCTATCAAGTTTATAAAGCTGGAACTAATCAATTATATCCTACTGACCAACTGCCCATTTTTCGGTCTCTGGCAGGGGAGACGGTTACTGTAGACGATATAGAAGTTCGTCTATCAGATAAAACCATTCTTGTACAAATTTCCAGTACACCTGTGTTTGATAAAACGGGAAAGATTGCCTACGCTATTACCGCTTGTCAAGATATAACCGAACGCAAGCAAGCGGAAAAACTGTTAGCCGATTACAACCGCACCTTAGAGCAACAGGTTGCAGAACGGACGGTAGCTTTACAGGAAAGCGAAGCCGCACTACGTTATCGAGAACAGGAATTGCGACTAATTACCGACGCTCTTCCAGTTTGCATCAGTTATGTGGATACCAATCAACGCTATCGCTTTGTCAACCGCACCTATGAGATGTGGTTTAACTGTCAGCGAGATGAGATTCTGGGTAAATCTGTCTCTGAACTTTTGGGTGAGCCAGCTTATCACATTGTGGAACCCTACATCAATCGAGCGCTGGGAGGGCAGCTAACAAACTATGAAGCAGAAATTCCCTATCCGCTTGGCAAAAAGCATATTAGTGCTACCTTCATTCCAGATTTTGATTCCAATGCTCAAGTCAGAGGATTCTATGGTCTGATCACAGACATTGGCGAACAGCGAAACGCTGCACTGCGTGAACGCAAACGCGCCGAAGAAGCCTCAATTCTGGAAGAACGCAACCGCATGGCGCGAGAAATTCACGACACTTTAGCACAAGCTTTCACTGGGATTCTACTGAATGTTGGGGCGGCGACACAAGTGCTAACAGATGATTTAGAAGCGACACAGGCACATCTGGAAATGATCGATGAATTGGCACGAGCCGGGCTTGCCGAGGCCCGTCGTTCAGTGGTAGCACTCCGTCCCCAGCTATTAGAAGATGGCAGTTTACATAGCGCCCTTTCTCGCCTAGTAGCTCAGATGAGATCTGCTGCCGATACCGCTATTATCTACAAAATTAAAGGCACAGCCTATCCAATGCTTGCCGAGGTTGAGAATAACTTACTACGGATTGGACAGGAAGCATTAACCAATGCCGTAAAATACGCTGATGCTTGCGAAGTTCGTGTGGAGTTAGTGTATGAAAATACACAATGCATCTTGTGTGTTAAAGACGATGGAAGGGGCTTCGGGGTTGGTAGCATCCCAAGAGTTGGCGGATTTGGATTGCTGGGAATGAGCGAGCGTGCAGAATACATTGGAGGACAGCTGACAATTAAGAGTCAACCTGGGCAAGGAACAGAAATTATTGTCACTGTAACTCGATAGTAACATTTCAATTTTTAAGTTTGTACTTACAATTTCTTAATAATTATGAGCCAATCAATGATTATTCGTGTTCTGATTGTTGACGATCATTCCATTATCAGACAAGGATTGGCAACCATCATTAACCGCGATCCAGAAATGACGGTGATTGCTCAAGCAGAAGATGGGCAAGAAGCGGTAATTCACTTTCGTGACTACAAACCAGATGTAACGCTAATGGATTTACGAATGCCGCAGATGGGAGGAGTTGAAGCCATTACTGCTATTTGTACTGAATTTAAACTTGCCCGAATTGTTGTGTTAACAACCTATGATAGTGATGAAGATATCTATCGCGGATTGCAAGCAGGCGCTAAAGGATATTTACTTAAGGATGCTAAACCCAACGAACTTCTGAGTGCGATTCGCACAATTCATCGCGGTCAGCAGTATATTCCACCAGAAGTAGGGGCAAAACTAGTGCAGAGGATGAGCAATCCAGAACTGAGTGAGCGAGAGCTAGATGTACTCCGTTTAATGGCACAAGGAATGAGTAATTTAGAAATCAGCACTACTTTGAGTATCGGTGAAAGCACCGTCAAATCTCACGTTAATCGAATTTTAAGTAAATTGGGAGTGAATGATCGCACTCAAGCTGTGATTGTTGCAGTTAGACGAGGAATTGTCAGTTTGTAAGCAAGTTGTACTAAAGTTTGAATTTAGATTCCAACTTTAGTTGGAGTTAATCTTCCACTTATGTATGGACAGATTCATCAATCGTTGTATTGTAAAAAAGTTTCAACTCTGAGTGGACGACAAACAAGAGTCAATTGCATATATTGAATTCATGCAAATACAAAGAGCAATTTAGTTACTTTCCTTGAGTTTGCTTTGCACAGATTTCACAAAGAGGGATGTATGATGGTCGCTTGCGATGAGCATACTTGTCCTCGGAGGTATCAGTGAGTTATGACCGTGACGACAGTTCGTTATTCGTTCTACCTTCAACACAGGATCACATACAAGGTGTGCTGGATGCAACTGTGGTGCTAGTAATGTATGGGGATTACCAATGTTCTCAGAGTGCAAACGTTTATAGGCTAATTAAAGTTATTCAGCAACAGCTTAGTGTTTTTTTAGGAGAGGATTATTTGTGCTTTATATTCCGTCATTTTCCACAAACACAGCGCCATTCTCATGCTCAACGTGCGGCTGAAGCAGTCCAAGCGGCTGGCGTGCAAGGCCAGTTTTGGCAGATGCACAACACTTTGTTTGACTATCAACAAGAGTTGGGAAACAGTTATCTTGTGGAGTATGCCAATAATTTAGGACTAAATATTCCCCGATTTCTGCAAGATATCTCCAATCAAGTACATATAGCTCGCATTCATCAAGATATCGAAAGTGGATTACACAGTGGAGTCACTGCCGCCCCAGCACTGTTTATTAATGGAATTAGATATACCAATCGCTGGAACCTTGAACAGTTGATGGCAGCTATTGCCACTGCAAGTAATTAATGAGAAGGTCAGCAATTATGCAAAGAAGAACCAGTTTTGAAAGTAAAGGGCTAAAGTGTTCCGTCACTTTCTACACTCCAGATAAAGCCGCATCTGGCAATCGCTATCCAGCCATTGTCATGGCTCATGGAATTGGCTTGACCAAAGAAATGGGATTGCCGCAGTTTGCTGAGTTCTTCGCTCAAGCCGGGTTTGTCGTTTCGCTGTTCGATTATCGCTACCTTGGTGCTAGTGAGGGAGAGCCTCGTGGACAAATGCTCCCTACCGAGCAGCATGAGGATTTCCGCAATGCTATCACCTGGACTCAATTACAAAGCGAAGTTGACCCTGAGCGCATAGGTCTTTGGGGCTTCTCCTATAGCGGCGGTCATGCGCTGCATCTGGCTGCATTCGATCCGCGCGTGAAAGCGATCGTCGCACAGATGCCTACGGTGAATGCGTTTCTCAACTCCCGTCGCCTGGTCTCCCCACTTGAACTCGATGAACTCACAAAGGTGCTTTCACAAGACCGGATAAAACGGTATCAAACCGGAGAGGTGAGCTACTTCCCTTTAGTAGCCCCGCCAGGTCAACCCAGTTTCCTAGCAACACCCGACGCTTTCAATTGGATTGAATCGGCCAAGAGCGCCAGCGAAGGAAGATGGGAGAATCGCCTCACCTTTGAATCGATTGAACACTGTCTCTATTACGAACCGATTCCTCATCTGGAGGCAATCTTTCCAACGCCAGTATGCCTGATTGTGGGTGAGAAGGACTTTCTTGCATCTCCCGACTTGACCGCCTCTGTCTATGCGCGGGCGATGGAGCCGAAGTCTCTGACAATCTTGAAGGGCGGACACTTTGACGGCTTCCAGGGAGAGGGGTTCGAGATTGCAAGTACAACTGCCTTGGAATGGTTCGAGAAATATTTGCAACAAGCTTAAAAGTCTTTCCAGGCATTCTGAAGCAATCTCACAAGACAGAAACCTTGAGGAAAACAAGGAAATATACAAAAACTTTTAAAAGCTTACTTATGATTAAGAGTGAGTCTGAGACGGTAACAAAAATCCATGACTTTGATGTTGCTGTTGTAGGTGGGGGTGTGTCAGGTGCCTATTGTGCCTGGCGACTCCAGCGAACTCCAACTGAGCAACTTGGATCGGATCTTGCACTTCTTGCCAAGCAGCACCCAGACAAGAAGCTACGCGTGGGTTTGTTTGAATATAGCGATCGCATCGGAGGGCGTTTATTGTCATTACATCTTCCTGGTGTCAATCTGCCAGTAGAGCTTGGTGGTGTGCGTTTTCTCGAAAGCCACAAGCGCGTAGTGAAATTGGTAGAACACTTTGGACTTAGTAAAGAAGAGCTTCCGGTGTCCGATCCCGATGGTAAACACCTTTTCTACCTCCGTGGATACCATTCCACAGCCTCCGACTGGAACCGACCAGGGTTCGATCCGCCCTATCGATTGGAAAGCAGCGAGCGTACGCGATCGCCAGGGCAACTTCTCCATGAGGTTGCGTTTCGCCATCGCCAACGTGTCCAACAGAACCCAGAGTATTACCGTAACATAGGCTTTTGGAACCTGCTGCTGGATGAGTTGAGCGATCAGGCATACCGCCTCATCCGCGATGCAGTTGGGTACGAAAGTATCGTCAGCAACTGGAATGCTGCTGAGGCGATTTTATTTTTACTAGCTGATTTTGCACCAGATGCCAAGTATTATCGCTTGCAAAAAGGGTTTCAACATCTGCCCCATGTTATGAGCGAAGACTTTAAGGCAGCAGGCGGTAAGATTCTGAAATTACACCGTTTACACCGTCTTGATCGCAATCCGTCCAATGGCAATATCCGTCTAACCTTCGATAAAGGACTAAGTTCTTCAAAGCTCTCCGGCCGACGTATTTTGGGTAAGGAAGTCTTGTATGAAGCTCATCATGTGATTCTGGCTTTGCCTCGCAGAGCAATCGAGATGCTTCATCCCGACAGCTTTATCTTTGATTCAAGTACATTTGAGAGCGATATCAAAGCTGTGCTAGCACAGCCTACTTTCAAGATATTCGCAGCCTATCGTCGTCCCTGGTGGCAAACGGCTAGACAAATCTCTGCGGGACGCTCTATCACCGATCTACCTCTGCGGCAATGTTACTACTGGCACACCGCCGATGGAAAAAATGGAAACTGGAACTCTGTGCTAATGTCCAGTTACAGTGATGGAGCGAGTGTCGAGTTTTGGGCTGGTCTTGCGCGTGACCCTAACCGATATCAGCCTCCATTTCACTCTTCCCCACCAGGTATTGGGATTCCTGCTGAGGGCGACTTAAATAATTCACTTGCGCCAAAGGCAATGGTTGAGGAAATGCAACGTCAACTGCGCGAATTGCACGGAGTTGCTGACTTACCTGTACCAGATCCACTAACATCTCCTTTCATTCCGCCTTATATAGCCGTATTTCAAGACTGGACACAAGATCCCTTTGGTGGGGGCTGGCATTTCTGGAAAATTGGAGCTGATTCTAAACAGGTGATGCAAAGAATGCAGCGCCCTCTACCTGAAGAACCCTTGTATATATGCGGTGAAGCTTGGTCTACTCAGCAGGGATGGGTAGAAGGTGCGTTGGAAACGGCTGATATAGTGCTTGAGGAACAATTGCATTTGCAACCCCTGTACTGACAATGCCCATTTCCTAGCTGTTAGTACCGATATGCTGCTTGAAGCACAACTGCATTTACAACCAATTAATGGATAACTAAGGAGGCGGCAAACACAAGCTACATCGGTGCAAAGTAGATTTTGACTGCTTAGTACACACATCATTCATCAATAGGAACAATCTCATGACACAATCTCTCTGGTTTTTTGGCGCTCGCCTCAACATCATTGCCGATCACACCACCACTGGAGGTCAGTACGATCTGATCGAAGGCTACTTCCCCCCTGGCTCACAGACTCCTCCCCATCGCCACACGCGCTATTCTGAACAACTATATGTGCTAGAAGGAGAAATGACGGTCTGGGCAGGTGAGAATAAGGTTGTACTGAATGCTGGTGAAAGCTTTTTGATTCCGGTTGGCACACCTCACGTCGTCGCTGCACTCAGCGATAAGCCAGCTCGCGGCTTGGTCGTTGCTTCTCCCAGTGCCTTTGCCCGGCTGATTGCAGCAGTGGGAACGCTGGATGAGACAGAACCACCGGACATGGAGCTAGCTGAACGCATTACTGCTGAGATTGGTGACGAAATTCTGGGGCCGCCGGGAGCTTTACCCACCGCTTAATTCTATAAGAACATAGTAATACTCTGAGCATTGGTCGATTTCTTAATTTGTAACAGCCGATACTTTGTTCTCCAGCGATCGCTTTAGTTTGCGATCGCGCGTAGACAAGGCAAAGGCTTCTGACAGCATGGATACGGTATGTCGGCTCAGGGACAGCAAGTTGGAAAGCACAAAAGATTGCGAATCCATTTTCCCTATTTGGCAAAGCCAAACTAAAACTACTAAATCATGTTCAAACTATCCGTTAAATTGTCTGTTGCAATAGTCATTCTTACAGCATTAGTCCTGATCGGTTTGCAATCTTTTCAAGCAAAGCCTGTTCTATCTAAAACGCCAGATATACAAGCTCTGAATCAGTCAAGACTTGTTGCAACTGCCCCCACACCCCCCAACCTTGTCCGTGCTGTATTGGGAGGCAGACCTGTTTATGTGCTGTACGTGACCCGAGCCGAAGATACTGTCTTGGTGCGTTGTTACCCTACCTATGAACCCACAATCACGGTTCGACCAATGGGGGGTGATTCCAATGCCAACGCTCAGAGGGAAGGGGTCATGACCTGCCGTCCTTCTGCATAAAAACTATACTGAGCAACCCATTTGAAAAGAAAACATACACCAAGAAATTTTCATATGCACAAGATAATGACAAAATTCTGAGTCCGCCTAGAACTTTACTTTCCGCATAAGACAACAAATCGATTCACAAAAAAGGAGACTCTAATGCCTTACGTTACTGTCGGTAAAGAAAACTCTGGAAACATCGATATTTATTACGAAGATTTCGGAGCAGGTCAGCCGATTGTGCTGATCCACGGGTTTCCTCTAAGCGGTCATTCCTGGGAAAAGCAGGTGGGAGTTTTGCTGGACAAGGCCTATCGGGTCATCACTTACGATCGCAGAGGCTTCGGAAATTCTAGCCAGCCGTCCTTTGGCTATGACTACGACACCTTCGCGGAGGATCTCAACACGCTGATCGCAAAACTTGACCTGCGCGATGTTGTGCTGGTCGGTTTCTCAATGGGGACTGGCGAAGTGACACGCTATTTGGGTAAGTACGGTTCGGAGCGCGTCAGTAAAGCCGTGCTAATGGCTCCGGTGCCACCGTTCCTGCTCAAGACAGACGACAATCCGCAAGGAGTCGATCACAATGTCTTCGATGGGATCATGAAGAATATCGTTGCTGACCGTCCAGCATATCTGTCCGCATTTTTCAAAGACTTTTACAACGTGGATATACTTCTCGGCGATCGCATCAGTAACGATGCCATCCAAGCGAGTTGGAATGTTGCAGCAGGAGCTTCCGCTAAAGGAACTCTAGACTGTGTACCGTCTTGGTTGACCGATTTTCGTGACGATCTACCACGCATCGATGTACCAACTCTGATCATTCATGGAGATAGCGATCGCATCCTTCCATTTGAGTCTACCGCAGCGAGGCTGCCGCAGCTAATTAAAGATAGCCGTCTCGTGGTGATACCTGGCGGCCCGCACGCTATCAATTGGACTCATGCCGAACAAGTGAATCCTTTACTGCTGGACTTTCTTAAAGGAAATTAATCAGAATTCCAAAATCCACCCGAAATCAACAGTATCTGTTGCGATTGTTAAGAATTCTTGCAAAAAAGAAAACATGGATCTTCAACAACTTACGGCGCTGGAAAATATTCGTCAGGCCAAAGCACGCTATTGCCGATTCATCGATTTGAAGCAGTGGGACGATTTCAAAAACTTATTTACGCCGACGGTGCATATTACTTTTCATGGTGTTGAAGGAGAGCTATTATACCAATTTACAGACCTTCAAAGTTTCATCGACCAAACAGCAACCACGTTAAGCGGATCTCAGACCATCCATCAGGTTCATAACTCTGAAATTCAATTGACTTCGGAAACGACAGCGCGGGCGATCTGGTCGATGGAAGACTGGATTATTTATCCCGAAGATGTAAAGGGGCTTTTCAAAATGCTTCATGGCTTCGGACATTATTACGAAACGCTGGAATTGAGAGAGGGCTGCTGGCTCACCACGACACTTAGCTTAAAAAGAACCATTTTGGCTATTACCTGATCGGTGCAAGGAAAAAACATGGTTCAGAAGATGAAAGCGGTCATAATGACCGAACCTGGCGGTTTGGAAGTGTTGACTTACACAGAAGTCGATATGCCGCGTATTGAGCATCCAACCGATGTACTAGTAAAAATCAAAGCGGCAGGTGTTAATCCAGGCGATTGTCAAAATAGAAAATTCGGGTTTCCTTCCTATGCAGCAGGGGCAGGGAAACAGGGCTTTAGTATCCTGGGAATGGACGGAGTTGGCATCGTCGAGGCGATAGGAACGGGCATCACGCACATCAAGCCGGGTGATGAAGTATGGTATTATGACGGCGGCTACGCAGATAAACATGGTAGCTACGCGCAATATAAAGTCGTTAATGGTCATTATTTGTCCCCAAAGCCGAAGTCGCTTGATTGGGTAACAGCCGCAGCGTTGCCCGTCGTCGCTTTGACGGCGTGGGAGGCGGTAATTGATCGGGCGAATGTCCAATTAGGTGACTTTGTATTGGTACACGGCGGCGCTGGTGGGATTGGGCATATCAGCATCCAACTGGTGCTAAATCGCGGTGGACGTGTGGCGACGACAGTTAGTGGCACTGCAAAGGAAAAATTGGTACGTACACTAGGAGGCGAAGTACTCATCGACTATAAAAAAGTGGATGTGAAGCAAGCGCTGATTGACTGGACAGGCAAGGATGGTGCAGATGTTGTGCTTGACTACATTGGTCGTGAAAACTTTGCCAACAGCATCGACCTAGTTGCACCGTATGGAACGCTCGTAAATACAGTCGTCTCTAATTGGCCGAATGGGAATAATCTCGTTGCTGAATATAAAAATTTGAGTATGAAGTTCGTCAATATTGGTTTGCCGCAAGTGACTGGCAACCATGAATTTCGGGTTCGCCAAACGCAGGTTCTCAAAGAAATCTCACGACTCGTCGATGCTGGTGAATTGCAGGTTCACCTCGATCGAGTTTTTCCACTTCAACAAGTAGCCGAAGCGCAGCGATCGCTAGAGGCTGGTGAAATCATCGGGCGCGTTGTCATCGAAGTGTAATCAACGAGTAATTATGATAAAAAACGGAAAAATCGGCGTTGGTATCATTGGTGTTCATCCCTCGCGCGGATGGGCTATGACCGCGCATATACCTGCGTTGCAAGTATCACCTGATTTCAAAATCGTTGCATTGACAAATTCAGATTTAAATGTGGCGCACGAAGCAGCACTTAAGTTTAATGTACCGTATGCCTTCCAACGTCACGAGGATTTGTTGGCGTGTCCAGATGTGGATTTGGTTGTCGTTACCGTCAAAGTACCATATCACTTTGAATTAGTGAGTGCTGCAATCCGGGCTGGAAAATCGGTTTATTGCGAATGGCCTTTGGGTAACGGACTGCAAGAGGCAGTTGAACTGGAACAACTCGCTAAAAAATACAAAGTTCATGCGGTGGTGGGATTGCAGTCTCGCACAACGCCGGAGGTTAATTTTATTCGTGACTTAATTCGTGATGGTTATGTAGGCGAAGTTCTGTCCGTTTCACTTATTGGTTCAGGAATGATCGGCGGAGCAATGATTCCTGAACAATTTGCTTATACTCTAAATCCAAAGAATGGTGCTGGCATGATAAACGTTGCCTTTGCCCATGCGATCGATGCTGTGGGTTATGTGCTGAACTCTGAGTTGAGTGAGGTCATGGCAACGTTAGATAGCAGGAGAAAGACAGCGCAGGTAGTCGAAACAGAGGCGATCGTTGCAATGGAAACACCGGATCAAATTGTCATCAGTGGTAAAATGAATAGCGGTTGTGTGGTCTCTGCCCATTTTCGAGGGGGTTTATCACGAGGCAGCAATTTCAGGTTGGAAATTAATGGGACGCAAGGTGATCTGATTGTCACAAGTTCGCTTGGCTATCCTGGGCTTGGCAAAACTAAAGTCCAAGGTACTCAAAGTGAAAATGCTGCTATGCAAGACCTTGATGTCCCGCAAAAATATATAACGGCAAATGCAGATATAGGGATAATAGCAATGACAGTTTTTAATAATTATGCCCTACTTGCCAACGACCTTAAAAGTGGAACAAAGACGACACCGACATTTGCAGATGCTGTGATTTTACACCGCCTCATAAATGCCGTTGAACAATCGGCTGCAACTGGTAGTAGACAATATACCTAAAATTTCTGCGAAAGATTGCTAAACGTTACTCGGTAATTATAAGCATCATCATAAAAAACTAGACGGAAAAATTGCAGTCGTGATAGAAGCATCTTAAAGAATTGATGCCTCAATCGCCCAATACCTAATAGCCAAAGGTAAGGAGGAAAATTATGAACATTAACAAAAATGACACCGCAATAGTAGTTATTGATCCGCAAAACGATGTCTTGAGCGAAACAGGGGTTTCTTGGGATTTGGTAAGTACCAGCGTTAAAGACAATAACACTATCGAGAACATTGAGCGAATCTTCAAAGCCGCGAAAGAGCATGAATTTGAGGTTTTCATCTCCCCTCACTATTACTACCCCACCGACTACGCCTGGAAATTTGCCGGAACTGTAGAGCAAATGATGCTTAAATCTAAGGAGTTTGATCGTAGGGGTGCGTTGAGCCTCGACGGTTTTTTGGGGTCGGGTGCTGACTGGCTTGATCGCTATAAGCCCTTTATTGAGGATGGCAAGACAATCGTGGTTAGTCCCCACAAAGCCTATGGCCCACAGAGCAATGACCTTGTTTTGCAACTGCGTAAGCGCAATATCAACAAAATTATTCTGCTCGGAATGTTAGCAAATATTTGTGTTGAAGCTCACCTGCGCGATTTAATCGAGCAAGGATTCGAGGTCGCTGTCATCAAAGATGCAACGGCTGCCCCTCAACATCCAGAACTGGGTGATGGCTACAAGGCTGCATTGATCAACTTTGCATATCTTGCCAATACTGTTCTGTCCACAAACGAGCTTATAGAAGCAATGCAATAACGTCAAACTCAAAAGAAGCGGATTCAATTTCCGATTCACATTCTTCATTTTGATGCAAGTTGACGACACAATAATTCATCAATCATTTAGAGTATTATTTCCATGACTGTTCATAGCTTATTGACTCCGGAAAACTCCACTGTCATCTTTATTGATCATCAGCCGCAAATGACCTTTGGCGTGGCGAATATCGATGCTCAGACGTTGATTAATAATACCGTCGGCTTGGCAAAAGCAGCAAAGATTTTCAATGTACCAACTATCCTTACTACTGTTGAGACCAAAGGTTTTAGCGGCTATATGTGGCCCCAACTACTAGAAGTCTTCCCTAACCAAACGCCAATTGAACGCACCAGCATGAACTCCTGGGAAGAGTCCAAATTTGTAGCCCAAGTCGAGCGCATCGGTCGCAAAAAACTGGTAATAGCGGCATTGTGGACAGAAGTATGTTTAGTGTTCCCAGCAATTCAAGCGATAGAAGCGGGTTATGAAGTCTATGCAGTTGTGGATGCGTCCGGTGGTACTAGTCAAGTTGCTCACGATGCTGCCATTCAACGCATTGTCCAAGCTGGATCTGTGCCTGTGACATGGCAGCAAGTGCTGTTGGAATATCAACGCGATTGGGCGCGTAAGGAAACTTACGATGCTGTAATGGGTCTGGTTAAAGAACACTCTGGAACCTATGGAGTGGGCGTTGAGTACGCCTACACAATGATACATGGTGCGCCTCCGAGTAATCAGAAAGTGCCTACCTTGTCTGATGATTAGAGTACAAGTATTGTGAGGAGTTGTAGTGTGAGTATTTGTTTTAGTACGAAGCTTGCACTATACTCAATCGTTCTTTGTACTTACACAGCAGTAACCTTGCACGCACAGTTTATCCCCGGTGGAGAGAGGCATCGAACACAGCCAATTCCCTATTTCTAAGGGTCTGGATTTCGCTAATCATTTCACCTCATGCTCAACCTTCTTAATCCCATTCTTAATTTCCGTTTTATTTCAAAGTGTGCTGCCGAAAATTGCTGAACAATCTGGTGTCTTTAGGGTGGTTGTTCTCAATGAAACTTTTTTTTCAGTTAATTCTCTCGTCATGTCTAATCTTTGAACTATACCTCACTCAAAAAGGTATTTTTGAGTCTGCTGATGCCCAGGATATGTTACACGATCAAGTTACATCTGTTAATCAACTTACTGATGTGCAGCATACAGATTTGGCATTTCAAGCATTTCAAGCATTAGTTAATCGCTACGGCTGCATTGTTGATTATCCTAATCAAACATTTCAGGGCAATCGCTCAATTACTCGCTATGAGTTTGCTGTCGGGTTGAATGCTTGTGTTGCTCGGCTCAATCAGCTACTAGCTAGTGCGACAGCAGATTTGATTAAGAAGCAAGATTTACAAACTTTGCAAAGACTTCAAAAGGAATTTGCAGTAGAACTCTCAATATTGCATGGACAGGCAGATTCCTTAGAAGCGCGCACGGATCAATTCAATTCTCAGCAATTCTCGACGACAACAAAATTTACTGGAGAAGCAGTTTTTGTCGTGAGTGGTGCATTTGGCGATGATAAAGCTGTACCATCAGGAGAAACAACTGGCTTCAGGGGTAAGGTCGGTAACAGTATCATTTTTAGTGATCGCGTGCGGTTAATCTTTAACACCAGTTTTACAGGGCAAGATTTACTGAGAATTCGGTTTCAGGCTGGCAACATTCCTAGCTTTAGGGAAGCCACAGGAACAAATATGGCTCGCCTGAGTTTTGATGGTGATACAGGCAATCGATTAATTTTAAATCAACTCTATTATCAATTTCCCATTGGGCCTGCTGTTAAGGTGACTGCGATCGCCCAAGGTACTTCGTTTGATGTGGTCGATACCATTAATCCTCTATTGGGAAGTGATGGCAAAGGTTCTATCTCCGCATTTGGGATTCGCAGCCCCATCTACCGTGAAGAAACAGGTGGGACAGGTATTGGTATCAGTTATAACTTGAACTCAGCCATTAATTTGGCAATGGTTTATCTTGCTACTGAAGCTGGCAACCCGACTGCGGGATCTGGATTATTTGATGGTTCTTACTCTGCTCTAGCACAACTAACGTTCCAACCCACGAAATCCTTAAGTTTTGGCTTAACCTATGCTCGTTCTTTGAATGCGATCGATATTAGTACAAGTAGTACCATTACCAATGACCCCTTCAATGGAGCCAGTAACAACATTGTTGGGAATAGCTATAGTCTTGCAGCTTCCTGGCTCGTCAACCCTGCTTTCAGATTAGGGGGATGGGTAGGATATCTCCAAGCATCGGCACAACATCTCTCCAATGATCCCACCGCTGAGATTTTTTACTATGCTGTTAATTTTGGATTCCCAGATTTGGGCAAGGAAGGCAACCTATTAGGGTTTGTCTTTGGGCAACCCCCCAAAGTGATCGCTAATGAGTCTGGGGTAGTAGATCGCAACACCTCGTTGCATTTTGAAGCCTTATATCGATTTCAAGTGAATGATAATGTCTCAGTCACACCTGGTGTAATCGCTATTATCAACCCTGATCACAATAGCAATAATGACACGATTTTTGTTAGTACCATTCGGACGACGTTTCAGTTTTAGGCTCTGTACAGGCACGATAAGATCTGTTTTCTTTTTTAACTATTAAATTACCTAGAACGTTAAATTCTATGTTTGATGAACCATTAGCAATCAATATAAGTGAAGAAAACTGTCCAGTCACTGCTGTGATCTCTCATGTAGTGAGACCGAGACGTGAGCAAGGTTACGAAGCATGGTTTCATGGCATTGCCGCAGATGCACGAAAATTCAAGGGACATCTAGGTGTCAGCACTATTCGACCCCAAGATCATCTCCATCCTGAGTACGTAGTCATTCTCAAGTTCGATTGCTATGACAATCTCAAGACCTGGTTAGAATCGGATACTCGGCGGGAATGGATTGAGCGATTGCAACCCTTGATTGAAAAGCCAGAAGATATTCAAACCCTGACCGGATTAGAAACCTGGTTTACCCTCTCAAACAAGCCTATGATGTCTCCACCACCTCGCTACAAAATGGCATTAGTGACTTGGCTAGGAGTATTTTTCACTCTTCCTCAGCTCAATCGTTTGCTAGTACCGTTGCTGTCTGGACTACCTGTATTGCTTAATCAACTGATTAGCACAGGACTCAGTGTCGTTCTGCTGACCTATGTGATTATGCCGCGCCTAACGCAATTATTTCGTAAATGGCTGTATCCCATTTCATACACCTCTTCTGCCACTTTCCGGAATAAACAAGTAGTAAATAAGTCAAATCATCCAGAAGTATAACAGGGGTTAAACTGATTTATGGCAGTAATTAACTGATTGAATTTAGTAATAAGTGTGAATTAAAGAAAATACCTAGCTAAGAACAAATCAACAAAAATAATAAAAGTGGTTGAATAATTAAACACAGATTATTTAAAGTATTCTTCCATTTGTATTCATGATTCCATTGTGAATGATTATAAAAATCAACATCACTATTTTCTCCTTTAGCCTGAATTTAACGAGTCGAAATGCTAGATTGTGATTTCATTCGCCCCCATCTTTGAGGTGGGTGAGGTTTTAGTAAACAACACCTAGATACAAATTTGCTTAGTTGAGTATTTTGTAAACGAGTTTATTATATGCTGAAAAATACTTTTTTGAAAAAGTTTGCTACTGCCGCAGTAGTAAGTGCATTTTTATTGTGTGTAGGTATTAATAATGCCTACGCAGCTTCTTTCAACTCTATTTCTCGTATTTATGCTTTTGGCGATAGCTATTCAGACAATGGTGCAGCACTTAAAATTACAACAGCAGCAGTCAAAGCTAAAGTGCCTGGAGTATTTATCTTCCCTCGATTGGATATGTATGACTCTGATGGTCGGTGGACAAATAATCCCGGATTAACCTCAGTTGAAATACTGGCAAAACAAGAAAATTTACAGTTAACAAATTATGCTGTAGGTGGTGCAAAAAGCAGCAATGGGAATTTATTTAATTGGCTCGATCAATATCAAGATACGGGTTTATTTGGTCAAATCAAACAATATAAAACAGAAGTTAATCATGTGGCAGATTCTCAAGGGTTATACTTCATTTTTATATCTATAAATGACTTGTTAGAAAAATTACTTAATAATCAGACTAGTTCGGTTAATGCACTAGCTGATGCTGCTGTTAATAATATTGCTTCTGGGATATCACAACTTGCAGTGCTAGGTGCAAAACAGTTTTTTGTCGTAAATTCTACAGATCTAGCTGCATTACCGCTTTCTAAGAAATATTCACAAGACGCAGCTAAGTTTAGAGATGTTATCAATGAAAGTCTTCCCCATCAAATCGATACCCTGAATAAACAGTTAGGTGTTGAAATTGCACTATACGATCACGTTGCAATTAGCAACAAAATTCGCTCTAACCCAACAGCATATGATCTTACTAATGTAAATGATGCTTGCGAACTTTTATACACTACTGGTGGGTTAAAATCTAGTTGTTCAACACCTGATAATCATTATTACTTCGACGAGATTCATCCCAGTCGTCGTGTACATCAAATCATTGGTGAAGATATGGCCAATTTCTTAGAGACACGAAAAATAACGACTCTTCCTGAATCATCGACTGTTGTCACTTTAATATCTTGTATGGGTTTGATAAGTCTACTACAGTGTAAAGTTATAGTAGGTAAATAATATTTATCTGTCTTGCGATTATCGTTTCTTATGCTCAACAAAACGTTGTTTTGTGATATCCTCGGCTAAAAAGAAATATTTTTATCCAGCAAAGGGTTCAAGGTTTAAGTGCGTTCGCTCCAAATGCAGGCCATGTTTCACGACAAGCCGAAAGGAAGGCGGCAACAACTTCATGCAAACGCGTCTACGCTTTGTTCTTCTAGAGCCAATTCAGGTACTTCAATAGCAGTAATATTAATTGTAGCTGGATTCTCTTCTTGGGGAAGTTTATTTGAAAGTGCGCTTTCATTGCATGAGGCAAAGATAACGGTGGTACATTTAAGTTACCAACTCATAATCAGCGGCAATTGGGGTCGAAAATCTACCTGTTTCCCCTGTTCCTCTCCATCAAAACCAAGCTCTACACAATAGTCTATTCCTACTCGCAGCTTCATTTGATTTGTATCAATCACTGCTTGAAGTTCCGGTGACAAACCCTTTGCATAAGGGCCAATCAACGCTACACGCGTAATCTCGCGCCAACCAACACTATGCTCTAAAGGTTGTAATTTCTCAGTAGGGTATCGATCTGGACGTTGACCAAATGGAATTTGAAATAGCATTGGCTCGGTTAATACTTCACTATTTGTGCCTACCGCAATACTGGTTGTTTGGGGCAAATAAGGTGGGCGATATGCCCAACTAGAAAATGCTATTGTGTCACCAGAACCTACCGCAGGGCGTAAACATATCCCAAATGGACACGCACCATTTTTTCGATTCGTCCATCGCTCCCATAGACGAGTCAGATGAATTTGCTCAGACTTTGCTTGTTCGGGATTATGTACCCACAAAAATTCCAGCATGGCGTTGTGAAAAAAGAAACGACGATTAGCTGTGCCTTGCCCAGGATGTGGGTTAGATGAACCCTCAACTAGACCAAATGATACTAAAGTTTCAGCTTCCCAAGCATTAATATCAGTACAGATAAACAGATGATCTAATTCAAATGCCATAGTTTCAAAACTAAAAGAGGATAAGCTTACTCGGCTTCTTAAGTCTAATGATTCCAACTGACAAACTTCAAGCACCACTATTACCAATGGTTCAAGCCACTTATTTCATGTCCACATAAAAACTGCATAGCATTAATTTATAATCTCGTATTCTTTCTCTATAACACTCAATAATTTCTCCTCAACCGCCGTAAGATAAGGACGGTTCAACTTCCCCAACGACTGCAACAGATTTTTGACTGTCTCCTCCAGAGAATCCGAATATATTCTGCTGATGCGATTGCAGATTTCTTGCATCTGCTGACATTCATCTGGCAGATACTTAAAAGATTTGAGATGCTGCACCCCAATCGTCAATTCACAATCCCAAGTTTTCACCATACAGCTAAACTCACCAACATAAGTCACGATGCACCAACAGCCACCTTTACCCCTAAGTTCTGGGTTATCCTTGGCTAAGATTTGGCAGACTTCGCCAATCTGATAAGTGTTGGGAACTTGGGTGCGTTCGAGGATGCGTTGCACCACATCTTTAACGATACGTCCTGACGGGACTTTGCCCCCGGCTTCCTCCACTGCACTTTGCCATGCTTCAACCTGCTGTTGGGGTTCTAAAGCTACCAGAGGTCTAACTTGTCTTTCATTTGTTGGAAAAACTTGTCGTTCATCTTGGGATATTTCTGAATTTTGTAAACCATTGGTTAACAAATTATCCATGACTGTCGCTGCGGCGATTTTATAACTTGCGGCAATTCGCGTGTAACCAAATCTATCGCGGCAATATTCCTCAAAGGTTTTGTGAGTGGATCTGTACAGTCTGCGATCGCGTAACTCCGCCAAAGCCTTACCAGCCTCAAAAAATGCCCGTTCCACCTTACGTTCCAAATGTAGGCGATCACTTTGTTCTTGCTCGGTCAATTCAGGAACTTCAACAGCAGGAACGTCAACGATTGCTGAAGCCGGGTCTTCTGAAGGGGTGATGTCTGAGTTGAGAGATGCTGAATTACTTGATTCGGCAGAGGTAGCTTTTTTGTGCTTACGGGGTGGGGTGTTCATGTGCCTACCTATAATTCGGCCTTGTCTGAACCAGTATTCAAATCTGCCATGATTACTGTTGAATAAAATTTATGGGGTTAGTATCTTTAACCCCATTGAGGATATTAAAGTATTGCAGACATATCAAAAAGTAAATGAAGTCTTAGCAATCGCTCATCTGAGGCGAGCAATTAATTTGCAACTTTAAGCACTTTCGTCAATAAAAAACATTTCACCTAACGAGGCATTAAATAATTTGCAAACCTTAATTACTGTTTGATTATCCAAACGACTAAAGCGATTGTGATACAACCTTCCAATAATTGTCGGACTTAACCCAGTTCGTGCAGCAACCTCTTGCTGGGTTAAGTCTTGTTCCTCCATGTACTCCCGAAGTTTACATTTCACGTCCATTACGTTGAATTCTATCTTACAGAATAATAGTTTAATACTTTCCTGTCAACAGCTATCTAGCATTAAGTTGACAGCTATATATATAGCTGGTAGTATATTGACATAGAGAAAGCGCTCCCGACGGCGAATCTGAAGCGCTCTCTGTCCCGATAGGAACTTATTAATCATGACACACACTATATATAGCCATCAACAGCTGCAACTGAAATCTATTGCTCAACTGAAGCATATCTACACCGAAATTGGCTGCACAGTTGAAATAACAGACAAACGCTGCAAGAATTCTTGGATTAGTGCGATCATTTCCCACCAGTCCGCCCAGCTTCAGAAGATTGACGAACAAGCCCTCGCCCAAGCCGAACTGAACCGCCACATCGCAGACCAAGCTAACGTGATCGCACCCGACAAATTAACGATAGTCGAAATATCTTTCTACGATCAGGAATACTACGCAGACAACCAGTTGATAGCTGCAATCACCCATGATGCCGATGACTTTGCGACGCAGCGCTGGGTAGTGATGGTGAACGGTGCGGAAGTCCATCGTGCTACTACCCCAATGCAGTGCCACCGCTACATCTGCACACATTACAAAGATGGTTCATTACCAGTGCAAGAGCAAGAAGCAGGGGGGCAGGGAGCAGGGTGCGGAGGGGAAACTTCTTTGTGCCCCTTGTCCTCTTCTGCTACTGGCAACGAAATCATGGTACAGATTTTCAACGAGTGTGAGCAACATGGTTTGGAATTGCTCGACGATGGGATTTATACCAGTGATGGTGAGAAACTAGGCGAAGTCGGCTGCACAGATGGTCATTGGTGGGCCATACGCGCAACTGAAGGGAATCAGGAGCGATTACCCTGTAGCTCAGTGGAGTCGGCAGCACGATCGCTCTTTGGGGTGAAAGCTGTGTCTTATGAAGAATTGTTAGACCGACCGTTTGAACAGTTGACCCCCCAGGATTGGCAAAGGCTTTTGAACTATGAGGCGCATTCAGAAGCAGTAGCAGCGTAATTTTCACAGGGCGATCGCTTTTGTCAATGTTGAGCGATCGCCTCCAGCACTTGCAAGCCAATCGCCCTAACCCATCCTCACAAATCACCAATTAAATATATGCAACCCACAATCACGATACCCAAAGACTGGGAGTATCCCCGCTTTACTCTGGGTGAGCGCCATTCTAATTCAAAATTGAAGAAGGTAATTTTGCATTTTGAATTTTGCATTTTGAATTGTTTTGGACAAGGCTGGCGCTATACCGTACTGCCAAACAAAAATTCTTCAGAAGTCCGGCATTATTTTGACGACCAAATCTAAACGCTTTCTGTTGCAGAGATACAGGCACAACTCCAGGCTGAAATTGAAGAGCATCAACAGCAAATCAAAACCCTGCAACAGCAATTAGCAACAATTATAGGAGGCAACATAAATGCCTAAGTCACAGAAGAACTTTTCCGAATTGACTGCTGCTAATTTATTGCACTCGCTGCGTTGTCGTGGTGGTTGTGCGCCATTGCATACTATTAAGTTTTCCAATGTGGCTATTCAATCTTTGCTAGATAGAAAACTTGTAAAAGTGCAGAACACTGGCTGTGGTTTTTTGTTGGAAATCGTTGAGGAAATGCAATAAAAAGTCAGGAGTTACGAGTCAGAATTCCAAAGGATAAAAGCTGAGTTGGGCATAGCAGATTCATCAGTTAAATCCTTGATTAGTAATTATTCTGACTCTTGAATTCTAGCTTTGGGATTTTTTAAAAAGGAGCAATTAAAAATGTCTCATCCCAATTTGCATATATTAATTGATGCGGCACAGCTAATCCTTGAAGAGATAGCCAGACACCCAGATTACCAAGCACTTGATTATCAGCCTGATTTAACAATCGTGGATGCCCAAACTGCACTGTCTTACTTAATTCATGCGACAACGCCGTTAGAGAGTTTCAGAGAGGCTACGCCTGCAACTACTGTTTGAGCCTAGAATCACTGGTTAAGGTCGGAGCGTTACCACTTCGACCTTAGCCAGCGAGTATGTCGATGGAATAAATTAATTGAGTAGAAAGAACATTGACAAAGCAAATAATGTAGTAATCAATCCCATCGTTCCAGATGTACTTATGGGTTCAGACGTTTAATGGATGTAGCCTTCGCCAAATAAGTAATATTAAGTTCTCCTTGTGTTACTATTTGATCCCAAAGAGCGCCCCAACCCTTTTCCAATCCAGTCACAACGGGTATTTCTTCTGGATCGAAATTATCTAGCAGAATCGTTTGGATAACGATAGGTGTGATCCAGGTTAAGCCATAATAAGCGGGGATATTTGTCATCACACCATACCCCTGCACAGAATACATATACTGGATCATGCCCACAAGGGAAAGTAGTCCGTTTTCATCCAAGAACTCATAAAACGTTTTATCCCGCAGTTCCTCTGGTGGTTTCAGTGGCATCGGCGTTTGTGAACCCATGATTTTCCAATGAAGGACACTGTACTTGGCGAGTGCTAAAGCAATATAAGACATTACAACGTTTGGCAGTTCATTTGGATCGAGATTTAGTAAGGCTTTAGCCTTCAAAAGGATATAGTCTTGTTGTGGAAGAATCGCCTCATTAGGAACATAAGGCGGTTCAAATTCCCCTTCGATGACAATCCCTCTAAAATTCGGTTCACCTTTAGCGAAATTAATTTGAGCGTTGTCCACAAAAAATTCCTTGAGATCCTCAACCAGGTGATCATAGGCTGGCGATAAATAACATGTGCCTAACTCACAGACCGTATTCTCTGGTGATCCGCCTGGATAAGGTTCGTTTTCAGTAATGGTATAGGTTTTTCCACAGTATCGGTCGGTTGATTCCAGAATTTCTATATCCGTGTATCCCAACCTCTTTAGCCTAGTGGCAAACAAGAGACCGCTAACACCAGCACCCAGGATTACAATAGGCGCGTTTAACTCAGTTGGTAAGGGTTTTTCTGCACTGCCGACAAAATTCAGCACTAATTCGGCGTAATCCCAGCAATGCAAGACCGATTCAAAACAAGTGAATCCATGTACATACAAAGTCTTATTTTTACCTTGCAAATTCAGAATCTTCCAAGGTAACTTTTCCTCGAACAAGCCCTCATTAGAGAAGTGATCAAAGTAAGGCGTAGTAAAGGTTTTCAGTACTTCGTATTCGGTAGAGAATGGCCACCAGTCGCTGTTTGTCAATTGCTGGTTAAGTATTTTTTCAAACTCATTGGAGGACAATGGTGTCTCTGCTTCGCCTTGCAATTGATAGACAGTTACCAAGTTATACGCCATCTCATTCGCAAGGTTAGAGCCAAATTGCTTGACGGACTCATTACGATATGCATAGATACTTCCATCCATTTGCCCCAATACTTTCGGAGCAAAGATGCCAGGATATGTTGCCTGGGTAGATGGATTATTGATTTGGACTTTAAGTAGCGAGGTATGGAATGTAAAATTTTTCAACTTGTCAAATATAGCGAGTTCTTCAGTCGTGTAATCACAAATGTTATACAAATTCCTGGGGTCACAAGCTATGACAAGTAATTCGCACTCTTTTGGGGGTTGAATATTACCGTTGATTGTGTATTCAAGGAGGACTGGGTTAGAACGTGAGGGCGAAGAAGGCGCTACGTCCTTGCTCTTTATTTGCTGTTTCATTGCTTAGTTGTTATTTAAGACAAGGAGGACAAAAGGCTTAACTACACCGCTTCAAATTTCCATTTGAAGTGATCGGCTTGCTGGTTAGCCCATTACAGAACATTGCTTCCATCCAGAGTTTTCTGTGGGGTAATTCATGCAACGTGACAGTTATTTAAGAGTCACTCATCTACATTAGGGTTCGCAGAGTATTCTAATAGTTTACTAACCACGCTCTCGATAGCCTCTTGATCTTCTTCTTGAAGCCTTAAATCCGGCGGGAGTTGTTCAGTATTTATAAGAAACGTTGTTAGTTCTGATGGAAAGTTGAGTAAATCGAAGTACGCGTCTATATGTTGCTGTTTAGCTTGTGCCAAGAATTGCAGGAGTCCGTTGATATCTTGATCTGACACAGACACATTTTCTGTTCCCAGTGCTGATTTTAGAGCCTCTGACAACTGAACATCTAGCTCTACTTGCTTAGAACTTGTTTTTGGAGTTTGTTCTATAGGCCGTAACCTACCTTCTAATGGAGGGGTTAGCCGCTCAAGGTGGGTATAATATCTTCCGGCTGACAACAACTTACCTATGTTCACGAACTTCTCAATAAGAGGGTTAGAGGGGATCTGAGGCTCGTAAAGGCTGGGTATTTGACTCAGCAGTTCTGGTTTCCAGGCATGGGGAACAATATCGAGACTATTCCAAATGCGCGTTGTTGTGTTGCCAAGTTTCAGCCTATAGCGTTCTGCAAAATAATAATTGCCTGGTGTAGGGCCAGCAAATGTAACAACCTTTAATCTAGCTCGATTATTTGCATCCCATGTTGATTTTCTCTCATGCAAAGCAAGTGCTAGGACAGGAGACAATGCACCACCTAGACTAGCACCTGTTAGTAAAATCTCTATGTTTTCGTCCGCTTCTTTTAACAGGTCTGTGAGAAAGTCAATGATTGTTGTAGACGAGCCTGGATGTGGCCTCAAGAGATTGTCCAGACCTATCTTAGTTCCCATAGAAATTTTGGGACGAAACTGCGGCTCGTTCTCAGCATAATCAGCCCAATCCGCTAGTACTGCAACGTACAAATCTTCAATCAACCAGTTCTGAAGAGACTTAGGATTTGTACCAGCAACACCAATAACGTATTTATTGCCTTGCTGTGCCACATAAATTGCATTAGTTGCATATTTATTGAACGGAGGCCGAGCCAGATAAACAAACGGCCCCCATACCCGGTTCCACTTCCCAATAACTTCTGTAAGCTTCGAGCTTTCTTCTAGGTAAAAATCTATGCGGCGAGCAAGCAAGCCTTCCAACTCCTGAGCAGGATTTGGAAATATTCCAGGTTCGTCATCAGACGGTGGTACAAGTTGACCAGCAATGCCATTGATTATCCATCCAAGCGCCCACGCTGTCTGCTTCTCAACAAGAGCAAGATTTGGTGCTGTTGTGGTTACCATAGTTTAACTGTTGAAATTTAGTAGATTTTGAACATGAGTCCAGCTTTTCCACTTTCTGTCAACGCATAGACAACTCAGCACAATATTTCACCACAAGACATAAATCTGGGGCACTATACTATTACAGCAGCTATAAGTAAGTGGCTAGCTTTATGTCAATACTGTTCAGTTACAGCAAAAAACATAAAGCTATGTAGGTTAGGTTTTTTGGGTTGCGCTCCGCTTAACCCAACCTACAATTCTTCTTACTGGACTGTATTAGGCTTGATGTGTCTAGTTTGAAAAATGCTTTTGTGTAACTTGCTAGGCTCATATCAACATCCTCTTACATTGATCATAAAAATGCAAGGACAGATAGACACTTAAACAGAAATCTATCAAAAGAGGCAGGATAAAAAACTGAAACCTCAATTGGTACATTTTTATTCTTAGCTAAAAGAAGATTTCGCTACTAAATACCAACCTTTTCTGGCACGGTGATGCCATTACACCCGATTGATGCGATTGCCTTCGGCACTGCCTCTTGGGCAATCACAGATTTCTTGAACCTGCTCCCATTCCTGGGGCATGTACTCGAACGATTTAAAATGCTTTAGCCCAACCGTCAGTTCTCCATCCCAAACTCTTACGGTGCAGCTAAAGTCGTTCACTTGAGTAACAATCGCCCAGCAGCTCCCTTTACCTCTGAGTTCGGAGTTGTCTTTGGCTAAGATTTGGCATACCTCTCCAATCTGTTAGCTTTTGGGTACTTGGGTGCGTTCCATAATTTGTTGCACCCATCTTTAACAATGCGATGAGTGGTACTTTGCCCCCTGCTTGTTGTACTACTGTCTGCTAAACCTCTTGCTTTCGTTGAGATTACGTTAATTAAAGTTTAGCTTTACATTTACTAATCCTTTAGTAGAAGTATATTCCCAACCAAGACTTTTCTTAAGAAAGAGATATTAATTAGAAACTTTATTAAAAATTGTAAGGATAGTACAAAAAATCAACACAAATTTATGCAATCACCAGAAACTCAAACAACAAACTTTGAGAGTACAGCTCCTTTGTCTAAGGATACTACTTCTGATATTAAGCACGAATCAAAAACTGAGCCAATGACGCAGGTACAAGCAGATAGCGTGCTGACCCGTGAACAACTGCCTAACAAGGGATTTCGTATTGCCCTCACCCTGGTTACTAGCGTGATTCTTCTGAGTGTTGCCGCTATTTACTTCGGCATTATTCATCCTTAGTACATTATTACAAAACCGAATGACACGCCCCTTAAAGCTAAATCGATTATAAGGCCTACGGGTGTGGGGTTTAGTAATAAAGGAATGTCAATATCTCTATTGAAAATTCTATTGCTGTAGTAGATAAAAATGTTGAACAACACGCTACTCGAAAAGTTACAGGAGCATTTGTCCAATATCTCTACGCTCCAGCGCTACAAAGAGAATTTGCCAAAATAGGGTTTCGTCCTGTTGATACTGTGATCGCAAAACAACTCAATAGCGATTTTCCTCAAATTAAAACTTTGTTGAAAGTTGAGGATTTAGGAGACTGGAACAGTATTGGGCAGAAATTTTTTAGTGAAGGTGCTATTTTTGACAAAATTCAAGCTCAGAAAGCTCTAAGCTAAATTGCTGAAATTTTTCCACTCTACATTTGACGATTCTGGACTATGAGTCATACTAAAAAAAGGCTCATATCCCTCTTCTGTCACTTTCCTAAAGGGCGATCGCTAGAAGCCTCATGAGGCAATCAATACAAGCTATACTATTAGGAAAAAATAGGTCTTGTATTTGTTCTTAGAAAATAATCGCGCGATTGCCTACGGCACAGGCGTTGCCAATCACTTGCTATACAAAAGCTCTAGAATTCAGAAATGGCAAATGTTTTCGGAGAGTGACAGAAGAGGGATAATTCCAGCGATCGCTAATTATATTTTCCAACAACCATTTGATTGAGGAGATCGTTTAAACTGGGTTGACATTATTGATGAAAACTTATTAATAGGGAGGTGAAGTAATGAACCAGTCTCAGGAGGAAGACAAAAATAAATTCCTTTACCCTCGTGGTCGCTACTACGGACAAGTTAAACCAGAAAACTTAGTGTTTAATGCTAAGTTGCAAGAATTTGCTCAAAAAGTTGCCATGATCACCAGTTTAGAAAGCAATGGTAAGCTTGACCCCAAAGAGGCTTACCAGCAAATTAAGGAACTTTGGAAACAGTTGAAGCACAGTAAGAAGGAACTGGGGATCGGTAACGAACCACCGACAACAGCCTGAAGTTACTTTAATTCCGGGGTAATCACCTCAAACTCATTCCTCCTGAGTGAAACTATAATGTTTTCCTCATCTGAATCTACTTGAATGAGCCATCGGGTGCTTGATTGACCATCTGAGTGTGACTCTCGACCACAAACTACCCCAACTTTTCCAGTTACATAAAAAGGACGTAGAATCAAAACTTTATCTCCTACTTGAACAGGGTCTGGGGTCTGCAATAACGCTCCTAAAGCTGTTAACTCTGAAAAATGAACTTATACAAGTGAATAGCTCTATTTTATATCCTTATCTTAATGAAAGCTTAGTTACTAGCTAATCTTCCTGTTAATGCTTCTTATGGAATGGTTTGATTTGTATGCAGCAAGTACTTGTAGCTAAGAAACAAAATTGATATAAAACAAATTTATAGGTGTGGGATAAACACAACCCACAGGCATCGGAACAAATGACTAGAAATACATACAAGTTTGCTGCTGCTTGGGAAGATGAACCGATTGTATTTGGTGCTTCTAGACCTGGTTACTCCAATCAACAGGTATCTGATTGGATTGAGTTCATGAAAAAACAAAATATCCAACGAGTCTGCTGTCTTCTCCCCCAAAAGCAACTAACTCTTTACTCAAATCTTTTAGGCATATATCAACAAGAATTTGGTAAGCAGCAAGTTTGTTGGGCACCGATTACAGATTTTCAATTCGCTAATTTAGAAATGCTCACCCAAAGAATAATTCCTTTTTTAGTAGCAGCAGACAAACAAAGTGAAAAAGTAGTTGTACACTGTTCGGGTGGTATTGGCCGCACTGGTCATGTGCTAGCTGCATGGTTGGTTAGTATTCGGGGATTCTCCAATAAAGATGCGTTAGCCGCCGTCAAAAGAACAGGCAGAAATCCTTATGAAGCTGCGATCGCATCTATGTTTACTTTTAAAAATCCCTTGAAAGCTATACAGGAACTTAATGTACTTTTAAATGATTGCCGTCTAGTAGTCTGTTCGACTAATCCTGACGAATTTAGTTGACAAAGCTATCCTCTGTATTTGAATCAATTACCAATGTGTCCTTTGAATCATAATTTGAGAAAAATTTTGAACCATAAATTGGAAAAAAGTTAACGAAAATTCAGGCTTTTGCGCCAATCACAAAATTTAACTTTGCATTCACACATGAGAGAGAGTTGAAATTCTGAAGCATAAATAGAGAATGAGTTGAAAAAACACAATTGGACAAAACTTGCACAAAAAATCTCTAAAAAAATTGCTCTAACTTAAACTTTCAATTCAAAATATGGTTCAAATGCCCATGTTATGGTTCAAAACTGTTGTTTTAGTAGATATCTGGGTAAAAATCAAATATTTCATTGTCCTAGCGATCGCTCTGTTGTTGGGCGATCGCTAACCTCAAATCGTAGCTGAATAATAATGATAATCAAGCAGAAGGATTGATACAAACATTGCTCGTATCAGTCTTTTTATCCCCTACACGATAATCATTATTGGTAAAAAAACTCGAATATTAAAAGTGAACTATAAACTGGATACTCATTTCTGAAGCATATCATGAGTTAAAATTTCATTTTTTAGTTCAAATCACACAATGACGCGTAACGCTTGACTTCCACATCTGCGTTAACAACTACAATGGCATGGTTAGCAATGGGTGAACATTTTGATGTTATTAATTTGACCCCCAAAGACCGCAATCTTACTCAACCCCTAGCACCAGTTACATAAGCAACTGTTAAAGGATGTTGAGGATGATTAAAAACCTGCTCTACAGTACCTGATTCAATTAGTTGTCCAATGCCGTCTTGTACCCAAAATAAAGCGACTCGATCTGCAATTCTCTTGGCTTGAGCCAGATTGTGAGTAACAATTAACACAGTATAGCGCTGGCGCAAACTGATAATTAAATCTTCAACAACGTTGCTGGAAATAGGGTCGAGGGCGCTACAAGGTTCATCCAGTAGTAAGACTTCTGGCTGCAAAGCCAAGGCTCTAGCTATGCACAAACGTTGCTGTTGCCCACCAGAAAGAGCTAAAGCTGAAGATTGCAATCGGTCTTTTACTTCATCCCATAGCCCTACATCTTGGAGGCTGGTTTCGATAATCGTATCAATTTGGTAGCGATCGCGGATGCCATGCTCTCGCAAAGGTAATTCCAGATTCTGCCATATTGAGAAAGGAAAGGGATTGGGTTTTTGAAAAATCATGCCGACTTGACGCCGCAAAGCGATGACATTGATTTTGGAATTTACCACTTCTAGACTACCAATGCGGATTCTTCCCTGAACTCGACACTTGGGAATCATATCGCTGAGGCGGTTGAGACAACCCAGGAAGCTAGTTTTTCCACAACCAGAAGGCCCAACCAAAGCCAAAATTTCTCCGGCATTAACAGCTAAGTTGACATTAGCAAGGGCAGTTTTTTGTGCGTATTGCAGAGTTAAGTTCTCAATTTGAATCAACGGTTCAGTAACTGCCAAGATGTCCTCCTCTATATCCACCAGTCCTCATCCAGAAATAACTCTGCTGTGTAACCAACGTTTTGCAATCCACGCTGCTGTGCCATTAATCAACAGCAGTAGTAATAGCAAAACCGATGCACTAGCATAAGCACTCTTATCTCCTCCTGAAACGTTCATTGAGAGATCAAAAATATGAACCGAAAGAGTACGCCCAGAATCGAGGAGCGATTGTGGCATTCGGTCTACGTAACCGCTAGTGAAAATTAAAGCCGCAGTTTCCGCAATAGCCCGACCAACACCAAGCACAAATCCCACAACTAAACCAGGAACAGCAGCAGGTAATAATATCTGAAATATTGTGGTTGTGCGCGAAAAGCCAAGAGCGGCGGCTCCTAATCTGTACTCATTAGGAACCGCTAAAAATCCTTCCTCTGTAGAGCGAATCAAGATTGGTAGCACCATACACGCCAGTGTGAGTCCGCCTGAAATAATGGAAAACCCCAGCCCTAAAATTTTGCAAAACAAGACGTTACCAAACAACCCGAAGACAATCGAAGGTACACCAGCAAGTACATCTAGACTGCGGCGCACTAATCTAGCGAACCAACTATCACTAAGAGTAAATTCTGCTAATAAAACTGCTGTACCAACACCAACGGGCAGGCAAACTGTCATACATACACCAATAATTAAAACGGTAGAAACGAGAATACTGGCAATTCCACCTTCTCTACCCGCATTTTCTGGTTCACTAATCAGAAATTCCCAAGATAAATATCCCATACCGTGCCAGAGGATATCGCTGACTATCCATAAAAAGATGGCGGTAACGAAGGCGGCTGTCGCCCAAACTAAGCTTGTTGCTAGCCACTCTCTAAGAGTGATACGATTGTCTTTGCTTTGTTTTATCTCTGCCATTTGCCTTGACTGATAACTTCAGCGATCGCCACTAAGACCACAATCATTCCCATCAATATCAAACCACTGACAAAGAGCGCACTACGGTGATCCCCTGTGGCATAGGCCATTTCTAAAGCAATATTGGCTGTGAGTGTGCGGATGGGGTCAAATAAGCTTTTTGGAGTCTGTACCACATTGCCACATACCATCAAAATTGCCATTGTTTCACCAATGGCACGACCTGTCCCTAAAATTAAGCCTGTAAATAACCCTGATTTGGCTGATGCAAAAACTACTGTGCAGATTGTTGTCCAACGTGATAAACCTAGTGCAGCAGCACCTTGAATGTAAGAGGTGGGAACTTTTTCGAGGCTAGCATCGGCTACAAGGGCAACTGTTGGCAGAATCATCACCGCCAAAATTGCTATTCCTGCTAATAGGCTTGGCCCTGGTGGATGAATTTTTCCAATCAAAGGAACCAGCACGACTAATCCCCAAAAGCCATACACCACAGAAGGAATCCCCGCTAATAATTCAATGAGGCGGCGATAGAGTTGAGCTACCATTAGCGGGGCATAGAATTGGCAAAAGACAGCAGATAAAATGCCTATAGGAGTAGCAATTAGCACTGCACCAGCCATTGCCAAAAAAGTACCCAGCAACATGGGTGAGAGATTATATAAACCTGCTGTGGGGTTCCAAGAGGAGTCGGTAAAGAAGCGGGATAGTGATATACGACTGAAGATTGGTAAGGATTCGGAAATTAGAAAAACAACAATTAAAAGTGCGATCGCTCCTGCGGTTGTTGTCAAACCTCGTAGTATCCAAATTAACCAAATATCATTGGGCGATTGAGACAAAGTTTTGCTTTTTAACAATGTCACTTACCTGCTGCGATTGTGCAAAGTCAATAAATTCTTTAGCCAGTCCTTGGGGTTCGGTTTTTGTAACCAAGTTAAGCGGTCGAGAAATAGGAAAGCTGCCGTTTTGTACATTAGCTGTTTTTGCTGCTACACCGTTTACAGCTAGCAATTTGATTGGTACTTTATTGGCGGCGCTATTTTCTGCCGAGCCAATGGAAACATAGCCAATAGCATTCGGGTTTCCGGCTACAGTCTTAATTCCTTGCTCATTATCACCAATCACTACTTGTGCTTTGATGTCAGTATTTTTTAGCTTGAAGTAGTGGGTAAACAATTCCAGGGTAGAACGTCCTTCGGCTTTATTAACAACTGTAATTGCTCCATCCTTACCCCCTAGCTGTTTCCAGTTATTCACCTTGCCTGTGTAAATATCTACAATTTGCTTGTCAGTTAGGGATGGTACGGAATTTTCCTGATGGAGAATCACCGTTACTCCATCACGAGCGATGGAAAAGGCTTTTAAATCTTTTTCGTCGGACTTTAAGGCACGGGAAACCATGCCAACATTGGCTACACCTTGACGAGCATCTGCAATACCGCGAGAAGAACCGCCTGATTGCACATCAACTCGCACACCGGAATGTTGCGATTCAAACTTTTTGCCAATTTCTGCTGCTAATGGTGCAACTGTACTTGAACCAGTAAGTACCAATTTTCCTTGTAGCCTATTTGCATCATTTGTGACTGCTTGCGGAGGTTGAGAACAACCTTGCAACCAAATGCTTGTCACTAATCCTATTGCGATCGCCGAAATTTGTGAATGTTTCATCTTCTACCTTTAGATATTCCAGGTTTTAGTTGAACGAGAGAACACAACAACCAAGGTTTAAAGCCTTACCTGTAGCTACTTCGACTTGAGGGGCAAGACGATAGAGAAATGCTTTGCCATCTCGCTCCCACACAACCAATTTGGCTCGACGCAAAACCTGTAAATGATGAGAGAGGAGACTTTGCTCCAAATGCAAAATTGCATTCATCTCTCCAACTCGCTTCGGACTTTCAATTAAGAGTTGTAAAACTCCTAAACGGGTTTCATCTGCCAGTACCTTAAGCTTGTCTACACAATCGATACTTAAATTTGGGCTATTTTGCATTGCCTTGAAAACGATAAGTTTTCGTTGTTTCAGTATAAATAGCAACAATTACAGAGTTGACAATTAAAATTTATTTGCACTTTTTAATAAACGACTGTTCATATGAAATTGTATTCATGCTTAGTATCTCATATTTGGTAACTCTCCGGTTCAACAGTTCTATGCTTGCTTTTTACTCTTGTTCATGAGACTATAAGCTTCATCAAAAATACGCTATTCTGACGGATTAACAGTATTTTACAAGTAGTCACAGTGACTAAAACAAGCAGTAGAAAGTAGAGGACGTAATATATCAGCTTGAGCTTGAACCTACAAAACCAGAAATATACGGTCTGCTTCAGTAGCAAATACATCAAGAAAGCGATGACTATACGACTTGACGAAAAAACCGCCTTTGCCACAACCAGAAGCAACCTGTGAAGAAGTCCTAACTCACTCGAATACACCCGATTGATGCGATTGCCTTCGGCACTGCCCCTTGGGCAATCGCAGATTTCCTGCATCTGCTGACACTCGGCAGGCAAGTAGTTATAAGATTTGAGATGCTGTACCCCAACCGTCAATTCTCCATCCCAAAGCTTTACACTGCAACTGAAGTCATTAACGGAGGTAACAATCGCCCAGCACCCGCTTTTACCCCTGAGTTCGGGGTTGTCCTTAGCTAAGATTTGGCAGACTTCGCCAACTTGGTAACTGTTGGGTACTTTGGTGCGTTCCATTATCCTTTGCACCGCATCTTTAACGATACGATGAGATGGTACTTTCCCCTTGGCAGATTCTACAGCTTGTTGCCATGCTTCAGGCTGAATATCCGGGTCAAGCTTAGACAGTGGCCTGATTTGCCACTCATTAGTCGGCAAAATGTGATCGTTCCGATCACATTTTTGCTCTAAGTTATCAAATATTACTGCTGCATCCATTAGAAGATAAGACTGGCGACGATTATGGCCAAAGCGATCGCGGCAATACTCTTCAAAGGTTTTGTGAGTGGAGCGATATAACTTGCGATCGCGTAATTCCATTAATGCCTTCCCCGCCTCAAAAAATGCCCTCTCTACTTTCCTTTCCAGGAGTAGGCGATCGCGCTGTTCTTCTTGTGTCAACTCTGGAACTTCAACAGCAGTAACGGTAATCGTTGCTGAAGCTGGATCTTCTTGCTGGGAGATATCCTCGTTTACAGAGTTAGCTGCTGAAGTTGAATCGGTAGATGCGGCAGAGGTGGCTTTGTTGCGCTTACGGGGTGGTTTATTCATGATTCTTCCACCTCTTTTAACTCAGTGGCATTTGCTCAAAATTAATTGCAAACAGGTTCTGGGTGCCATGAATAATTACGTAAGCATATTTGCGGTGTATCTCGTAAAAAAGCTAATTAACACCAGACATAGCTCAGTAAAAGAAATTGAAAGGAGAAGATAAAAAATGTTGGGGAGCAAATTAATCATCAAAGCTCACTCCTAAATCTATACCTAAAACTTCTTCTATTTTTCGTAGAGTTTCTTCAGCGACACCACCTAAAACAGCTTCTGCCTCTAGCTGATACCAATAGTTACGAGATATTCCAACTTCTTTGGCCAACTGTGTTACTGGCCGCCCCCTAGCTTCTCTGGCCTGTTTAATTCGCTCACCCAACCCAGGAACATCAACTTCTAGCTTAATAATCCGTCTTACTTTCACAGTCATAGTCGTAATTCCAATTCTAAAAGTATATGTTAATTGTCAACTAAACAGTTGACAACTTGTTAATTAACAGATTACACTATTAGGTATAAAGAAAGCGCCCCGACTGCGAATCAAAAGCGCTTTCTGTTCCATAACAGAACTTACCAATTATGACTCATACCATTTACAGCCATCAACAGCTGCAACTGAAATCCATTGCCCGACTCAAGCAAATCTACAGCGAAATCGGCTGCACAGTCGAAGTAAGCGACAAACGCTGCAAGGATGCATGGATTACCGCAATCATTTCCCATCAGTCCGCCCAGCTTCAGAAGATTGACGAACAAGCCCTCGCCCAAGCCGAACTGAACCGCCACATCGCAGACCAAGCTAACGTGATCGCACCCGACAAATTAACGATAGTCGAAATATCTTTCTACGATCAGGAATACTACGCAGACAACCAGTTGATAGCTGCAATCACCCATGATGCCGATGACTTTGCGACGCAGCGCTGGGTAGTGATGGTGAACGGTGCGGAAGTCCATCGTGCTACTACCCCAATGCAGTGCCACCGCTACATCTGCACACATTACAAAGATGCTTCATTACCAGTACAAGAAGAAGCAGGGGGGCAGGGCGCAGGGAGCAAGGGAGAACAAGATTACCAGCAATACGCAGCACCAGTACAGGACAAAGAATTAGCTAACACTGGTAACGAAATCATGGCGCAGATTTTCAACGAGTGTGAGCAGCACGGGTTGGAATTGCTCGACGATGGAATTTATACCAGTGATGGTGAGAAATTGGGCGAAGTCGGTTGCACAGAGGGCAAATGGTGGGCCATCCGCGCTTCTTCAGACATTCAGCAGAAGGTAGCGTGTGACTCGGTGGAAGAGGCAGTGCGTAGATGCGAAGCAGCTTGTCGTGAGACATCGCTATTGGTGAATCCTGTGTGTTGCGATGAACTCTTAGACAGAGCTTTTGACGAACTGACGACTGACGAATGGTGGAGGCTGCTGGAGTCTGAGGCAGATAACAGTGAGCTAATAGCGGCATAGGGAAAGAGTGGGCATCACACAATTCGCAATTCGCAATTCGCAATTCGCAATTTAATATAACCACCTGCAATTGGGGCAAGCCTCAGTAATTTTGTCCCAATTGCTCAACCATCCTTTCAACCGTCAGCAGATTTATGCAACCTATAATCACGATACCCAAGAACTGGGACTATCCACGCTTTACGTTGGGTGAACGCACACAGCAAGGAATTATCGTTGGGCTTGAGTACTACGCCCAAGACACTTTTCTGGCAGAAGAATATGGACAAGGCTGGCGTTATTCTTTGATCCCACATAAGAATTCCCAAGACTTGCTGCATTACCAAGAGCATCAGATAAAAACGCTTTCACGACAAGAATTATTCTCGCAAATCACTGCTGAAATTGACGCTCATCA
>NZ_JCACKA010000095.1:0-40959 GCF_059505145.1 Mojavia sp. | reverse complement strand
CTTTGCTATTTAAGCATTATAGCCTTTTTTACTTTTTTGTTTTGTTTAAGTCCCGATAACCCTTATCGTTGATACCAAGCCAGCAGCTATGGGTGGAATCGACGTTAGAAGTCACAAGCATCCTCTACACTGCTATCAATATATAGCAATCCGATTTGATTTCTGAATCACTCGTAGAGGTAAGGGACTGGGGATTGGGGACTGGGGACTGGGAAGAAGGAATAAAGGTGTACTGAATTTTGTTCAAAAATCAAATATGAGTCCTATAGCAAGGTGGTTGGCAGCGGCAACGAAACTTTGCCAAACAAATGGGATGATAGCATTTTAGTTTTTGCAATCAAAGTAGCGGATTAATCAGAATTATTATCTTTTCCAAAAATATTTTTAGGGGAAAGTTTGCCTTGATGAGGGGAGTAGTCAGAGCAATTTTTTGCTTCTTCTGTCAGTACAATAGATGGCTGTACTGCACACTTAATATAATTGTTATTTGTATAATACTGACAATTTTTACAAGGAACTTTATGTAAACTTTTGACTGAAAAAGACATTTTATTATTTACAGAAGTTCGGCTCTTTCGCAAAATTATAAAGAAAGCTATCCAACTGAAAATTAAAGTAATCGGAGTTAAAGATATGACAACATCAGGTATAGTTAATGCGTTCGTTTCTGCTTGCTCTTGTTGGACTTCGTTTCGGAGATCCTGATGAGGAACAGTCTCCATTACTAAATCATTTAGCAGTATTGAGTTATCAGACATAATTATTTACCTTTGATTATTATATTTTTAAGCCTTGAGTTTTGACGCTTAGTAATTAGCATTACATATGCTCATAACTAGCATAAGAATAACCAGCGTATTTTGCCTAGCATATTACTAGCAAATTATTCAAATTACTCTAGTAAAAGAATCTAATTGTCATAAACTTTTACTAGATTGTATGGAATTTACATTAATAAGGCTCTAATTATAGGTTTAGCAAAAGAGGAGTCATGGTATATCTGCCGAGAGTTTTGCTTGTTAAATAGAGTTATATATCTAAAGTAGTAAATTAAAATGTAAAGCTAAAAAATAATAATTTTATGATATAATTGTTCGTCATGAAGAATACAATATGACTAATACAATCATCATCATAATCAGTAATTATTTATTCATAATTAAAAACCAATTAGAGAAAGCGATCGCTACAAATAGCTAAGTTTCTCTAGGAGTTTAAAATATCAAGATAAACTTCATTACAAATTACAACTTTTTAAGACAAAGCTTAAAATTTACCTGTTAAAAGAAACAAATAAGCTTGCGTTTAAAAAGAAATAGTTCAGTAATCTAATTAATTATTGTGCGTCAGATCATAGCTCAAAATTCGAGATTTTTACCAAGGACAAATTTAAATTATGTCGTGTCCGGTTAAAGACTGATCGTTTGTAGTACTAATATTTACTCTCCTGTCTATCTTGTGCGATCGCTGTTAACTTAGTTAAAGATTTAGCTACTGCCACAGTTTGTTCTGATGTCTGCTGAGAGCTACTGACAACTTCTAGAATAGATTGACTGGCAGCGGTTGAAATTTCTACTTGGTTTGCAGCCGCTTGCATCAGTTCCCCAATAAGAGCGTTTACTTGGGTACTGATAGCAGTAATTTGATAGAGTTTTTGTTGAGTTTCTTCTACTTCTTGAGTGCCAGCGATCGCCTGTTCCTTGCCATCCTCTATTAACACTGCAACTTCGTTATTTGTTTCTTGAATTTCTGCAACCAAAGATTTGATTTCTACAATTTCGCCATCCAACTGTTTTGCCAAGGAAAGGATTTCTTCTGCGATCGCAGCCAGCTCTTGGCCTGCTTCGCCAGTACGTGCTGCTTCAAAGGCGACTTTCATGGCATGGAGCTTCATCTTTGATGCAACCTGACTGATCGGGACACCTCTTTGCAAAAGCTGTTGAGAAGGCTCGTCTAAATGCTTCACCTTAGCGGCAGCTTCTATAAATGAGTCTTGGACAGTACAAATGCTTTCTATAATGCGATTCATACCCTCCTGTCCGGCTTGGATTCTTTGAAATATCTGCTGCTTTTGGCCTTGCGCTTGTTGGACATCGAAAAGCATTTCTTGAGCAGAATTAGCTAATGCTTGAATTTGATTATAAGCATTTGTTACTGCATCCATTTGTCTAGTTGCCTTTCGAGAGAGAGTTTCAACAACAATTTCGCTATCTCTGAGCAGTTCTGATACTTGAGATTGAAGCATTACTTTTCGCTGATACTGCTCGTGAAAGGCTGATTCTACAGATATATAGGCTTGCTCTACATGATCTAGGAGTCTGGCATGATCGAGAGCAAATCCCACCTGCATGGCTAACTGAGTCATCAAATCAATCTCAGACTGCTGCCACTCCCGCGGTGCAGAACATTGATGGGCAATCAATAAACCAAATAACTGATCGTCTTTAAGGATGGGTGCAACCAAATTGGCTTTGACGGCAAAAGGTTCGAGTTGGCTGAGATGGCAAGCGCTCAAACCAGCTTTGTAAATGTTGTTAGTGGCTTGGACTCGACCTGCCTTGTATTGCTCAACATAGCCTTCGACAAAGCAAGGGTCTTTGATTTTAGCTCGCAATGCTTTGGGAAAGCCGGGTAGTACAGCTTCGGCAATGACTGTGCCATACCAGTCGGCATCAAAGCCATAAACTAGCACTCGGTCTGTACTGAGAGCTTTACGAATTTCATCAACTGTGGTTTTGAGTACATCTTCTTCGTTGAGTGATTCCCGAATTCGCCGGGTAATGTCTACAAGTAACTGGGTTTTTATCCCTTCAGCATCTATACGCTGAAGCAGCCTGGCATGATCGAGAGCAAATCCCACCTGCATGGCTAACTGAGTCATCAAATCAATCTCAGACTGCTGCCACTCCCGCGGTGCAGAACATTGATGGGCAATCAATAAACCAAATAACTGATCGTCTTTAAGGATGGGTGCAACCAAATTGGCTTTGACGGCAAAAGGTTCGAGTTGGCTGAGATGGCAAGCGCTCAAACCAGCTTTGTAAATGTTGTTAGTGGCTTGGACTCGACCTGCCTTGTATTGCTCAACATAGCCTTCGACAAAGCAAGGGTCTTTGATTTTAGCTCGCAATGCTTTGGGAAAGCCGGGTAGTACAGCTTCGGCAATGACTGTGCCATACCAGTCGGCATCAAAGCCATAAACTAGCACTCGGTCTGTACTGAGAGCTTTACGAATTTCATCAACTGTGGTTTTGAGTACATCTTCTTCGTTGAGTGATTCCCGAATTCGCCGGGTAATGTTAATAACTAAATGGGCTTGGTCGGCTCTGATATCTATTTTTTCTACAAGTTTTACATGATCGAGGGCAAACCCTACTTGCGTGCCGATTTGAGCAAACAAATCAATCTCAAACTGTTGCCAATAGCGAGGGGCGGAACATTGATGCCCGATCAGCAAGCCAAATAGCTGATTGTTTTTGAGTATGGGTGCAATTAAATTTGCTTTGACTCCAAATCTCTCTAATAAACCAATATGACAATCTGTGAGGTTGGCTTGATAAATGTCATTAATTGCTCGAATGCGCCCCTGCCGATATTGCTCAACATATTTCTCCTCAAAACAGGGATCTGAGACGGTCGCCCACAATGTCTTAGGCAAACCAGGTGCGGCGGATTCTTCTACAAAAGTTCCACTCCAGTTGGAGTCAAAGCGAAAGATAACTACACGGTCTATTCTGAAAGCTTTGCGAACTTCTTCAACGGTTGTTCTGAGAACATCTTCTTCGGAAAGTGCTTCCTGAATGCGGCGAGTAATGTTAATTAATAACTGGGAGCGTTCGGCTTCAGCTTCTTGTTTTGAGAGTAACTCTGGCAACTGATCTTGTAGCAGGTTGATGTTTGCCTCTAAAGCTGCCAATTCATCTTTGCCAGTAACACCAGCTTGAGCCTCTGTTTCTTCTCGACGATATAGTTTATTGACTAAAACGGTAGAAATCTCAGCAGCAGACAGCACTGAAACAGTGGCACGATTTGTCAAAAAAGCAGCGATCGCTCCTGCTACCAAAGCCATCATTCCAGTTCCCAGCAACACAGATGAGCGGTATTCCTTAAGTGCAACTTCAGCTTCTGTGCGCTCTTTAGCACTTTCTTGCTTGACTTGGGTAATTTTCTGAGTAATGGACTCACTACCAAAGTAGCTGGTTATTCCCACACCTAACACTGGCAGCACAGTCAGAGCGATCGCCCAAAAAGTTGCTTTAGATTTCAAGCTCCATTCTTGCTGTTCTGGTGTAAGAGACTGGTAACTACTTAAAAATCTGCTACGCTTTGCCGTACCCTTATCGACATTACTCGGAGAATTACTGGCTTTGTCTAGGCGGGTTTCAGCTTCAGTGGTGGCGCTATTACTATTGAGCTTATTAGAGGAACGCAGAGTCATAGATAATACCTACTTCGCCTAGATGGAATTAGCACAACTAAGTTGATTGGATCTGCTTTGCAAATCGGTTATGAAGTTTCGGCTGTAGAGAAGCAAAATGCTCATCTTGAGTTGGAAATCGATTATTGTGGAAAAACTCACATAACCTGATTTTTGTCAATGTAAAATTATGCGGAAAAATATTTCAAAATTTAGGTATTAAAAGAACGTTGATATAAATTGTTTCAGGTAATAAAGTGAATCTGCTTAATATTACATTACAAATAATCTTTAGTAATAATTTTTTTACCACAAACTAAATTTATTTTTACTCGTTATAATTCGCTTAAAAGCTTTATAGAAAGCGACGGGAAACTCCATTCTCTTGTGAGTGGACGAGGTTGCTCTCCCCGTCGCTTGGGGCATTGGGCATTGGGTGAAGAGGACAAGGAGCAAGAGTTATTCATAGTTCTTTCCCCTTGTCCCCTTGTCCCCAGTCCCCTTGTCCCCAGTCCCCATTCCCCATGCCTCAAAACTCCACCCACAAGGGGATAGAGTTTTTTATACAGAAACTGCTACCCGGAAACCGAGGACGTTACCCCGGCCAGCTTGAGGATTCCAACTACGGTACGCAGACCGACATAAACTGAGAGAGTTTTTCCAGGAACCGCCTCGAATTACACGCGACTTAGCATCTTCATTAGACAACCAAGCACTACCATCAACAGGTGCGCCTTCATAATTGTCGTGCCAATGATCCGCGCACCATTCCCACACATTGCCGTGCATATCGTATAAGCCAAAAGCATTTGCGGGAAAACTACCTACTAAGCTTGTTTGCCATTGATTCATTCCTTGAGCTTCAGGGCTGTAGGTATTGTTGTAGCTTGCCAAACTAGGGATGAGAGTTTCACCGAAGTGAAAGGGGGTAGTCGTTCTAGCGCGACAAGCATATTCCCATTCGGCTTCGCTAGGCAAACGATATTTTCGCCCTGTTTTCTGACAAAGCCTGGCACAAAACTCTTCTGCATCTTCCCAAGAAACTTGCTCTACTGGACGATTTGTGCCTTTGAAATTAGCTGGCTCTGGATCGAGATCCCGATTAATTGGAGAAAGTATGGCAACTGAGCGCCATTGTGCCTGCGTGACGGGGAACTTACCTATAAAAAAGGGCTTAATTGTTACAGAATGCTGTGGACTCTCAGAATCAAATCGTTCTAGTTCATTGTCTGGAGAACCCATCAAAAATTGTCCCCCAGGAATAGATACCATCGTCAAATTAATGTCATTGCCTAAATCTTCAATAAAGCATTTAGCCGAACCACGACTACGGTTGATGTCATAACTAGGTGTGGAACTATGCCATCTTTTCTCAGAAACAGTAGCTATCTCAAACTCAAATTGTTCTACGGGTAAGATTATTGTTTCCAACTCGAACTGCTCAACATCCAATTGTGATTCTTCTGTCGAGTTAAGGTTAGGCGGTGGCGAGGGTAACAGCGGCAATACTGTAGTTGCAGTGAGTGCTTGCAATGCTTCAACTGCTGATGGATACCGCAAAGTGTGGCGATCGCGTACCATTTTGTCTAGAACATCAGCCAGTTTATCACTCACCTGTACGCAATCTCGCCATCGCTGTTGTCCAGTGCGCGGATCTTCTTGCAGAAGATGAGGCGGAATTCCTGTCAAGGCTTCAATACCCATCATTCCTACAGCGTAGACATCACTGCACAAGCGAGACTTGCCTTTAGCTTGTTCCATTGGTATGTAGCCCGGAGTACCAATCACTACACTGGTACGAATCATCTTATACAAATCAATTGACAAGCTGCCAATTTCTTTAACAGAGCCAAAATCAATTAGGACGAGTTTTCCATCTTGTTTGCGCCGCATCACATTTTCCGGCTTGATATCTCTGTGAATAACATTATTTTGATGGACAAAAACTAGCACCTCCAAAATCTCATGTAATAGCTTTATGACATCACCTTCGTTCAGTTGCTTTCCTGGCACAATTTCTGTTCTCAGGGTGTGCCCTTCTACATAGTCTTGAATAATGTACAGTTCATTGCCGACAGCAAAGTGAGCAAGTAATCGAGGAATTTGGGGATGTTCCCCCAACTTCTCCAATATCACTGCTTCCTGCTCAAAAAGTTCCAGTACTCTTGGATGAGTATGCTTTGGCTTCAACCGCTTGACTACACATAAAGGCTTGCTGGGACGTTTCTGATCCCTAGCCAAATAGGTTTCACCAAAGTTGCCTTCACCTAGCTTTTTGAATATCTTGTAGCGTCTATCTAGTAATTCTCCTATAAAGCCAATACTCATTGGTAAAGCCCAGATGGTAGCGCCCAGTGGTGGGTGAGATGACTAAACTCAAAATAGCACTGAGTTGGGTTAAGCAACATCGCATTGTCACGATCAAACTAACTCATTTTGTTAATATTTTAAATGTCACCCAACTTTCACACACATTTTCAACGCACTATAGTATCATCACACGTAGGAACAGTGAAATAGTTGTTTCAACCTAATTTTTGTTGTTTATTTATGCGTTTCTATTTAGCTCGACTTTATCTTTATTTGTAAAACTATAAATAAAGGCTTAAATTACCTCTAAATCTGAAGTTTAAAAATTGACTAAGATTTTTATTTCCCTAGAGTGATGACAGATAAGTATATCGGTTGTCAAAAGAAATTAATGGAAATCAATCTAAAGATAAAGAAATATTTAAGCTAAATTGAATATGTTAAATAATTTTATAGTATCAGCTATTAAAAAATTTAAACACTAAAATATAAATCATCAGCACTATTATAAATATGAATAATATAGAATTTTTTAGTAAAATACCTTTGATACCTTTAGCATTACTCTGGCTAGCTTATGCTCTTCTAGGATGGTATCTTGCTGCTCATCACATCATTTGGTTAGCGGGAGCTTTTATAACTGTTGTAGCTATAGCTGTAGCCAGAAAGAGTATCACTTGGTTAGAGCGATTGCTTAATGTAGGTTCTCAAACTTTAGTCGTTATTTTATCTTTAAGTATATCAATTGCTGTAATAGCAACGTGGTCACTAATATTCAGTCTATTCCTTATACCAATAGCAACTACAATCTTAGCTGATTTAGAAATGCGTTTTGCAGGCTTTAGGAAATTAGATTCGTTTTTGATTTTAACAATATTAGCGATATTCGGCTTGGTAGTAGGCGAAATGATAGATATTTTGCTTTTACCCAGTAGCAGGTTCTAACAAAGTTAAAATTCTAACTAAATTTACGTTTATTGTGAATTAAGTAAGTAGGGCTAGCATTGCCCACCAAAATCTGGATATGGTGGGCAATACCCACCCTACAATTACTATTTGTATTAACCTTAAAGTGAAACGGTATTACTCGTTTGCAACCTGCTATAACCTGTCACTTATCTTTTAACCACGCAAAAACAACTGCGTAATATAATAGGAATTTCCCTGTCGCCAAACTCCGACACCCGTTTCTGTAAAAACTGAACGGAGAATATTTGCTCGATGTCCGGGGCTTTTTAACCAACCTTCAACCGCCGCAGACACAGGCTGAGGAATATTTTTACTTCTAAACAAATTCTCTCCCACCATCCAATAGGGAATGTTACCTGCATTAACCCTGTCTTGTAGGGTACTACCATCAATTCCGGTGTGGCTAAAAAAGTTTTTTTCAGCCATTTGCTGACTATATTTTCGGGCAACCTGAGCTAGTTTTTCATTGTTTTGTAACGGTTGAAGTCCGTTTTTTTGGCGCACTTGGTTTATTTGTTGCCGAATTGCTACCTCAATTTGGGCGGTTTGGGCAGTTTGGGTAGGAAATGGTGGTTGTGGCGGCTGGTTTAATAGTATTTCAATATCAGGTAAAGGCGGCAAATACTCTATCACTTGCTCACATCCAGTTAAGCACACTGCGATCGCCCCTAGCGCAGCGCTCCGCGCGATGGCTGCCCAATTACGCCAAATTATTTGGCGTAATTGGGGTTGCTGTTGGTGCTTATGCTTCCGATTCATCCAGTGAAACAGCCCTTGCCATTTCATCATCTCACCTCAGTAGAATTGCTCAAATCAATACTTTTTGCTGCTTGATCCCCATTATGAACAATAAATCTTACAAGAAAATGACAATGCCAGTCTCAACAGACAACCTTTGTGCTTAAACCCTATTTATGTTGCAATACGGTTCAGTTAAGCATTTTTTTCTCTTTGTGCTCTTTGCGCCCTTTGCGGTTCGATAAAAAAATTGAGTTCAACAAACAGTTATAGTCTTAACTGAACTGTATTGATTTATGTTGTGGGCAGTGTCTATAAACTTGTATCAAGAGCCGTTTTGAGTTGCAGCTTAATATTTGTTCCTTTTTTAAGAACTACTTCACCACCAGGGCTAGACAAAACATAAGCAGTCGCAGCTGCTGCACCAGCTAAAGCACCATGCTTGGTATTAGTTTTCTTGCCGATAAAATGACCGGCAACTGCTCCACCTAAAATAATGCCAGCATTTTTAATAAACTTTCCTTTAGTTTTTGTTTCTAGCTGAGTGTTTACTAAAGCAGCATCAATAGGATAAGTTGCACCATTTTTAAATACAATTTCATCAAAAACGAGATGCATACTAGCTTTTTTTCCTTTAGCTGCTTTAACTACATTTTCCAGATGTCCTTGAATCTCAGCATTTCTTAGTTCAGGATTTTTCTCTTTAAAAAAGGAGGTTTTAATCCGTAAAGTAAAAGCCTCGTTATTCCGATTTTTACCAGTAGATATTTCTTGCTGGAGAATAGTGTCAAAGCTCGTTCCTGCTGGTATAGCAAATTGGAAATTTTGAGTATTGCTGGATTGAGTTGGAATATTAATGTTGTTTGTTTGCTCGTTAGGCTTACTACAAGCAACAGTGTTACTGAGCAAAGCAACACTCAGCAGTAATGGCATGAAGTTTTTCATTGTTTATGGTTTTGCAAATTTAGTCATTATAGAACTTGGCATATTACTGCAAGAGAAATTGAGCGACCTGTAGCGATCGCTTTCTCTAACCCACTTTTAATTACGAATTACAAATTAATAATTATTAAATATCTTACTGTGTACTTCAGTGTAAAGCTAATAGCGCCAGTCTACTCAAGTGGACTAAAATCATTCACTCAGTCCGCATTCGTTTTGGCGCTTGTTTGCGTTTGTTATTAAGGGGGTAAAACGTCTGCTTCCAAAGCTTTTTGGAGAGCATCATATACAAAATCGCCTACACTTATCTGATTTTGAATGCAATATTGCTTCACTTCCGCAATAATTTTAATTTTTTCTTCGCCATATATTTTGATATTGAACTGCGCTGAGGGTATTTTTCCTAATTTCGGCATAATTGGCTACTTGGTATAAAGGGCCACTATGTTAGCATATATGCCACATTATGCATAAGTAATATTACGGAAGCTTTTATTATTGTATCGGTCTGCAATTCAATTGCATCGGGAAACAATGCGATTGTATCGAGAAACAATTCAATTGCATCGGGAAACAATGCGATTGTATCGGGAAACAATTCAATTGCATCGGGAAACAATTCAATTGCATCGGAAAACAATGCGATTGTATCGGGAAACAATTCAATTGCATCGGGAAACAATGCGATTGCATCGGCTTGCAAAAGATATCGATTATTAACTAGGCGGACTTGCTTCTTCAACAGGACGGATAATAGCAGGGGCTGGTGTGACTTGTGGTTGAAAGATTGCTTGTAGTGCTTGTTCTAAGGTTTGTGCCATTACAATTCGGTTTTCATAAGCTACAACTACCCGAACTAGAGTTGGTAAACTATTTTGCGTAGCTTCTAGATAGATTGGCTCGACGTACAGCAAGGATTGTTCGATGGGTACTACTAAAAGATTACCTTGAACGGCTTTTGAGCCTTGGCGGTTCCACAGAGAAATTTGCTGAGAAATTACAGGGTCTTGGTTAATTCGCGCTTCAATTTGCTCTGGGCCGTAAACTAAGCGTTCTTTAGGAAAGACATATAGTAGTAACCTGCCGTAGTTCTTACCATCTGAGCGCGCTGCTAGCCAAGCAATTAAATTAGTCCGTTGTCTGGGAGTATAAGGTAGAAACAGAATAAATTCTTCAAAAGGTACGATGGGTAAGCTAGTAATCAAATAGTACGGCTCTACCGGACGGGCTTCACTGCCATAGATTTCGTTGGGGATCTGCCACTGGTCTTCCCGGTTGTAAAACACCTGAGTATCGGTCATGTGATAAATCATCAACCGCTGAGATTGAATTTTGAAAAAATCAACTGGATAGCGCAGATGACTGCTGAGGGTCACAGGCATGGCGCTAAGGGGTTTAAAAACTTTGGGGAAGATGCGCTGCCAAGTGGCAATGATCGGGTCGTTGGGATCGGCAATGTAAAAGTTAACAGTACCGTTGTAGGCATCAACTACAACTTTGACGGAGTTACGGATATAGTTGATGCCGTCGCTACCTGTGTCTGAGTAGGGATAATGGTCGCTTGTTGTGTAAGCATCAACTATCCAGTAAAGGTAATTTTGATTCGGCGATAAGCCTTGATTGGGATTGTCAAGATTGGCATCAGCGACAACTAAATAGGGATCGCTGTCATATCGTAAAAATGGTGCGATCGCCTGAATTCTTTGCTTAACATTACGCCGCAACAAAACTTTTGTCTCAGGTAAAAAGTCCCGCGTCAGTGCCATTTGCCAGTCTCTCAAATACAGCGAAAATAGCCATCTCCGCCAGGTTGTACCGATGCTAATCCCACCTCGCCCATCGTAGCTATTGTAAACATTGTCACTACCACTGGGATAGTCTAGTTCTCTGACTCTCGTGTCGGTCATTACATACGTATTCGCAATCTCACCGTAATAAATCCGTGGTTGTCCAATAGGTATGCTGGCGCGAATGGCTTCATTGGCAACGCTGAGAGCGCTGCTGTCACCGCTGATATCTTTGACAAAATACTCTGGTAGCCCACCTGGCCCAACTGTATTCACGGGACTAACAGTAAAACCATAACCGTGGGTATAAATTAAATGGCGGTTAACCCAGGTTTGAGCTTGTTGGGGTACGGCACTGTAATCTAATTCGCGGGCAGCAATCAGTACTTGCCGTCGTTCTGTATTAGCTGATTCCTGCCCTGACGCTGGTGGCTGTTCAGGTGCAGTAGGTCTGCGAGTGGTTATATCTGTTTGTAAGGTGTAGCGATCAATGTCAGCATCAGGAAATTTATAGTAGGGTCGAATTTGCTGCAATTGACGATTAGTTTCTAATAGAGGTCGCTGATCCCAAAGGCGAATATTGCGAATTGTTAGATCATTAGCTTTAAGATCAGCTTCTGTTAATTGTCCCTGTGGGTTAAAAGTTTGCACGTCAATTGCTTCTAAATCAAATGCTTGCCGAGTCAAAGCAATAGTACGCTGAATGTAAGGTTGCTCTCGCTGCAATTCATTAGGCTGAACAATTAAATATTGCACAGCAGTCGGCAGAACAAAACCACCTACTACCGTCAGCACTAGATAAATCCCTAATCCATAAAATATCAATCGGTGATACTGAGATTTAGGTTTCCAAAAAATCGTTTGCCAAAATAAGTAGAATGCGATCGCCACTGCCAAGGCGCACAAAACGTTGTAAGCTGGCAACTGCGCCATCACATCGGTATAACTAGCACCATAACTTACCCCACGGTTAGAATACACGAGTTCATAGCGACTCAGCCAGTAAGTCACACCAACTACCAACATTAATGCGCCACCCAAGCCATATAAGTGACGCTGCTGTAGTGGCGAAAACCCAGGAAAATTTCCTTGACTGAGACTGTCTGCCGATAAAAGATAGGTGAGAATAACAGCAATGAAGCCGTACAAAAATAATCCCATCAGCCAGAGGTTCAGCAATTCCCAAACTGGTAAAAAAAATATATAAAAGCTGATATCTTGACCAAATAAGGGATCGGTGGAGTTGAAGAAGGTGGGACGAAAATATTGCAGTACCTTTGTCCAATGTTGAGACGCTACCAACCCGAATAGGACACTGAATACAACTGCGATCGCCGCTAGCAAAAATTGTGGATAAATTAACACAGCGATCGCTATTCCCAAAACTAAGCCGAGATACCAGACTTGGGAAGTTAATTGTTTTCCAAGCTGCCAAATTGTCTCTGGTTGGAATAAAGCAGTAAAGGGTAGACTAACTTTGTTCAATGCCGGAAACCAGTACGACAAGGTAAGCTCACCGTAGTAAGTCAGCATAAACCCGACTAACAAACTCAATCCCAAAGCTAGAGGTAGCAGCCAGCGAAATTTTAATCTTTGCTTGCTTCGGGTATGAAAACTTCGAGTTTCATCGCGGTTGAAAGATTGATAGCTGAGAAAGTTGGTTTGCTCATCTCTAACTTGCTCACTTATTAAAGGCTGACGATGCTTGAGCCGTTGAGCCAGAGCGAGGTTACTTAATAAATAGACGGCAGTTATACCAGCCACAACTACGCATAAACCACCTTTAGCAATCAACCTAAGTAAAAATGCTCGGAGATAGCTAACTTCCTGAAACCAGAAAATTTCTGCTATTAGGCGGCAACCTAAATAAAATAGGAGCCACAGCCCAAGGAATAATATAAATCTAAAGCACCATTTCCAGAACATTGCTTGGCAGCCAACTTATATGCAGAATCAACGTTAAAATACAAAATTTTAGTGTTGTAATATTTTGATACAAAAGCAGGATGAAGAACAGGAATCGCTTTCATGGGCGAATTAACACTACCTAATTCTTTGAATCTAGGATATTGTTAGCGACTAGGATTAAACATTGTTTAATCCTGCTGATCCATCTATTACTAATGTTAGTGTTGACTTCCCCACACTTACTCAACTATATATTTATCGTGATTTATCGTGTAAATTTTAACTCGCAATCATGCTAACCAGCGTTGACCGTTTATTATTTGTCCGGCGAGTCCCCATTTTTAAAGAATTACGGGATGATTTTATCGTGAGGCTGGCTTCAGTGATGAGCGAGCTGACATTTCCATCAAATTACACCATCTTTAGACAAGGAGAAGAGGGGCGATCGCTTTATATTGTTGTATCAGGTCGAGTTAAAGTTCACATTGGAGATAAACAACTAGCAGAGGTAGACAAAGGAAAATACTTTGGTGAAATGGCAGTTTTTGATACACAACCCCGTTCTGCCTCCGCAACGACTTTGGAACCTTGCGATTGTTTGGAACTGACACAAGAACAACTTTATGATGCCATTGAAGAAACTCCCGAAATTGCAGTAAACATAATTCGTGAGCTATCTCGTCTGATCCGCAGATTGAATGACAATATGAATGCAACTACATCTAATCGTCAATAATCAATATTTGAGTTTTTCTTTATTGAAATAGCAGTATAAATAGTTAAAACAATAAAATAACTAGTAAAAATTTTTACTTAAATAGAATTAACGAATAATTATGAATGTAATTTAAACTCAAAACATTCCTTAACAAATCGTTGCGGAATCTCTATACTTGCTCCCCAATGCAAATGAATATAAGAGGCGTGAATATTTCCAGGTATAGCCCATCCCTCATATCCCATGTTTTCCTCACAATCGTAACGATAAGTTTCAAACAAGGGCTGATTAGGACTTGCTGCTAAATGGGAACGATGAAACTCATGCCCGTAAACGTTTTTACCTGTATCTACTAACAAACTATTTTGCAAAGCTACTGCCCGACGATACCCTAAAGTTAAGCGTCCTCCCATCTGGGCAGATGTGGGTAATACTCCCACCATCGGCCAAGATTTACCTTCAAAATCGACAATTTGCTCACACAAATACATCAATCCCCCACATTCGGCAATTGTAGGCATTCCTGCCATAATTGCCGTCTTGACTGCATGACGGATGCTGATATTGTCTGCAAGTTGCTGGGCAAAAACTTCAGGAAAACCACCGCCAAAATACATTCCCTGCACACCATAAGGTACAGCATCTTCTAATGGACTCCAGAAAACGAGTTCTGCACCCAACTGTTGCAGCAAGTCAAGATTATCTTGGTAGTAGAAATTAAAAGCGCGATCGCGGGCGACTGCAATTTTAATCGAGGAGGCGGGTTGAGGGGGAGGAGGAAGGAAGGGGTGAGGTGCTGATTTTAATAGTGGTAGTAGTTGTTCCCAATTGAAGCAAGCATCACCTAAATCAGCGAGGCGATCAATCACAGCATTTAGTTGGGGAAGTTCGGCTGTTGGGACTAAACCAAGATGGCGATCGGGAATTGTAATATTATCCTGTCGTCGCAGCACGCCGAGAACAGGTAAATTTAGTGGTTCTAGAGAATCTTTAAGTAAAGAGAGATGGCGATCGCTGCCGACGCGGTTAAGTACCACCCCAGCGATTTTAATTCTAGGATCAAAAGAGCAATAACCATGAGCGATCGCTGCCACAGAGCCAGACAAACGACTGCAATCAATCACCAACACCACAGGCAAATCTAACAGCCGTGAAATATGCGCCGTACTAGCAAAGTCCGTTGAGCATTGAGAATATTCTTTCCCAGTCCCCAATCCCCAGTCCCCAATCCCCTTCACCCCATCAAACAACCCCATCACCCCTTCCACTAGAGCATATTCACTCTCTTGGGTATGACGAGCAAAACATTGCTGAATATAAACTTCAGAAGTCAGTACTGGATCTAAATTCCGACAAGCACGACCAGTAACGTGCTGATGAAACATCGGATCAATATAGTCCGGGCCAACTTTAAAAGATTGCACCGCCATACCACGACGGCATAACGATGCTAAAAGGGTGAGCGTAACTGTTGTCTTGCCCACCCCACTACGTTCTCCTGCAATCACTAAGGCCATAGCCTGTTGATAATTGGTAATTAGGTATTGAGCATGGTAATTATCCCATGCCCGATACGCCATAACCCATTAGTTATTATTCAATTTGAGAACCTTTGCTATAACGCTGAGACTTTCTTCAAAAAGCGACTCGCGGCCCCAGCGTTGTACCTGCTGACTCAGCAACGCTTCTGCCTTTTGTTCTGAAAGTGAACTTACCTGTTGAAACAAACCTGCGGCTTGGGCACCACCGTGTGTTTCCATTCGCATACAACCGCCAGTTTCCGAGCAGATGACTGTACCACAATCTGCCTTGGGATTAGTCGAACTCAGACGCAGCGCAATCAAGTCACCATCAATCTCACCCACATCTGCAACCGGGATTCCTGCTAACTCAGCTTCCACTTGCCGTTGGTCTTGGGCTAGGAAATGAATTCGAGTGATCTCATAATCACCGCTTTCTTTTTGATAGGAAACCGGCAGCCATTCCAACCGACTTGCTAACCAACCTAGAAACAACAACGCTTGGGTAGGGTTGCCTTTTTCGTAATCAATCGTCACACGGTCAATTTCTTTTAGGGCCGCACGACGCAGGGGTGGGTCGTAGGCTTCAGCTGTCAATTCTTGCCATGCTGACAGGCGACGCCAGTTCAAGTCAGCTAGGGGTATACTACTTTCTACCAACTCTTGCAGACTAAGTAGATCACTTTCTGGCTCGTTAAAGTTGCAAGAATCTACAATTACGTTATTGCAGACTGCTGCCAGTCGTTTGAATAAAGGATTTTGGGGATCTGGTGTTGCCTTCCACCAAAGAAACTTCGGCAAGCCGCCAATTAACAATGCTGGAATCATGCCGCCTACACGTTCCAAGGCAGCAGCAGTTCCAGTAAGAGTTATGTATTCGCAGCAAATAAGTGTACTAGAAGATTGCTTTTGGATGGGGCAATAAGCAGAAACTTGAGCCTTGACTCCTTCGTCTTCCCCGGCAATTGGCAACAGGGCAATGATGCGACAGGGGTTGCGGAGGGCGATTTCATCAGCGATCGTGGGGCTGGTAGCATTTAAGCTATGAGAAACACCACTAGCAGCATTTTCCTTTACAGATCCATTCCCCTGACCTTTGGCAAATTCTTCCCGCAATCTGGCTAGGGTTTCTGATGTTGGGGTTCCAGTCTCTGCCAGACCATATTTTTTTTGCGCTTCCCGCAGTGCTGTTGCCATTTGTGGCCCTAAAATTCCATCAATCGGGCCATTGTAAAATCCCAAAGCGGCTAACAAATACTGGGTTTCTTCGGGTTCGTAAACCACTAAAGTAAATGTTGTAGCCCTAGTAGCAGCGGGAAGCGCACCATCTTCGCCGGTTATGCCGTAGCTTTGCCAAATTTGATTAAGTTCCGCTTCTATTTCTGTAAGCGAAATATCCTTTGGTGCTTGAAGCGAAAAAATCGTAGGAGCTTGGGAAGTCATAGTCATTGAAGTATGAAGTGTGAAGTATGAAGTATGAAATCTAAATTTATGAAAGGATAAAAGCTGAAAAATTTTATCCTTCATCCTTTATCCTTCAACCTTCTTACAGTCTGCGCCAGCGACGGCCATCTTGATTAATCAAGAATTCTGCTTCTGCTGGTTCCCAAGTACCTGCTTCGTACTGGGGAATGGTATTTGGGTCTGTAGGTGCATCCCAAACAGAAAGGGCTGGCGTTACTACCTGCCAAGCTGCTTCCACTTCGTCCGCCCGTGTGAACAATGTCTGATCGCCCATCATACAGTCGAGAAACAGGCGGTCATAGGCATCGGAGGTTGCTTCGATCCCAAAAGAACCATAACTAAAGTCCATATCAACGGAACGGGTGCGGAATTCTGCCCCAGGCATTTTGACATCAAAACGCAAGGAAATTCCTTCATTCGGCTGAATCCGCATTGCCAAAATATTGGCGTTTGTTTGTTGCGCGGCGGATTGAAACATCCGAGAAGGCACTTCACGGAAGTGTATAGAAATTTCGCTCACTTTTTTCGGCATCCGTTTGCCAGTACGCAAGTAGAAGGGAACACCTTTCCAGCGCCAGTTGTCCACCAAAAACTTCATCGCTACATAGGTGGGTGTTGAGGAGTTAGGCTTAACGCCAGGTTCTTCCCGATACCCTGGCACTGGTTGACCCTTCATCCAGCCAGCAGTATACTGACCTCGCACTGCTGAACGTGACAGATTATGCACATCAGCTAAACGGGTTGCTTGGAGTGCCTTCACTTTTTCTGTGCGAATGCTGTCGGCGTCCATTGAGTTGGGAGCTTCCATTGCCGTCAAGCAGTAAAGTTGCATCAAGTGATTTTGCAACATATCCCGCAGTGCGCCGGCGCTTTCATAGTAACCTGCCCGGTCTTCTACTCCCACAGTTTCTGCCACGGTAATTTGCACGTGGTCAACAAACTGACGATTCCACAACGGTTCAAAAATTGCATTGGCAAAGCGAAACACGAGCAAATTTTGAACTGTTTCTTTACCCAAGTAATGGTCAATGCGATATACTTGGTTTTCTTTACAATATCTCTGCACAACTTGGTTAAGACTTTGGGCAGAAGCCAAGTCCCGACCAAAGGGTTTCTCAATGACCAAACGATGTTTGTAGGGATCTTCTAGCATCCCCGCGCTTCCTAGCTGCCTGATTGCTTCAGGAAAGAATGTTGGGGCAACGGAGAGGTAGAACATTCGGTTCCCCCGCGTACCCCGTTTTTCGTCTAATTCAGTCAATAAGCTTTTCAGTTTTTGGTAGCTATCGGGGTTGTCTATGTCTCCAGGGCAGTAGAACAGACCTTGAGAGAAGTCTTGCCAGAGTTCCCCCAAATCGACATTGGCATGAGCCTCTTCCATGCCCTTCTGCATCTGTTCACGGAAGTAGTCGTGGCTCCACTCTCGACGTGCCACGCCGACAATGGTGGTTTCTGGTGGAATACGCCGTTCCCGCCGCAATTTATAAAGTGCTGGCACTAGTTTGCGCCAGGTAAGGTCACCAGAGGCACCAAAGATGACTATAATCTGGGGTTCGGGCATCCCTTGCTGTTGCAGACCAACGCGCAGAGGATTTTCTAGCAGACTGACCATAACAATTTGGGATCTTAGATTTGGGAATTTGGATTGAAGATGAGGGGTTGGGGATTGGGTATTGGGGATTAGAGATTGGGGATTGGAGATTGGGGATTGGGTATTAAGGAAGTTTTTCTCCCCTGCTCCCTGCTCCCTGCTCCCCCTGCTTTTCCCAGCCCCTAATCCCCAGACCCCAGTTCCCAGCCCCTATACAGGTGACAATAGCTTTACTTTGTCTTCTAAAGAGTTCATTAAGGACTGGAAGGGCTGGACAAACTTGTCAATACCTTCAACTAGTAGTTCGTCCATCACGGTATCGATATTGATGTTGATGTCAGGATCTTTCAGGCTTTCTATCAGGTTGTAAGCTTCTTGTACGTTTGTTTCCACACGATTGGCTACATCACAATGATCAGCGCAAGCGGTGATTGTGGCAGGAGGTAGGGTGTTTACAGTGTCTGGGCCAACCAACTCATCGACATACATCACGTCGCTGTAGCTGGGGTCTTTGGTGCTGGTACTTGCCCAAAGTAAGCGCTGTACTTTAGCTCCTTTTGCGGCTAAGGCTTGCCAGCGATCGCTTTGAATAATGTTTTTATATTCTTGGTAAGCAATCTTGGCATTGGCGATCGCAATTTTACCTTTGATAGCTTTCAATTTTGCTTCTTGGGTAATATCATCAACGCCTTTCTTCAACTTAGCATCGATTTTGGCATCAATGTTGCTATCAATCCGGCTGAGGAAGAAGCTAGCTACTGAAGCAATTGTGCTGATGTCTTTACCTTCTGCCGACCGTTTTTCTAAGCCCCGAATATAAGCCCAAGCTGTGTTGATGTAGCTGTTTACAGAAAACAACAGGGTGATGTTGACATTCATGCCTTCAGCTATTACCTGTTCAACTGCTGGTAAACCAGCCTCTGTACCAGGAATTTTAATCATCAAGTTTTCCCGCCCAATTTCTTGGAAATAGCGGTGGGCTTCGTTGATTGTTGCTTGAGTATCATGGGCAATGGTTGGTGGTACTTCGATACTCACATAACCATCTAGCCTATTCGAGGCTTCATATACAGGGCGCAAAATATCACAAGCATTGCGGATATCTGCAAAAACTAGCGATTCGTAAATTTTGGATGTTGGTAAGCCAGCACGAACTCCGGCTTCTATATCGGCATCATAGATCGCATTGTTAGCGATCGCTTTTTCAAAAATGGCTGGGTTGGAGGTAATCCCACAAATCCCTTGATTTTCAACCAAATTTTTGAGTTCGCCTGATTGGATAATGTCACGGGTCAAATTATCCATCCAGATACTTTGACCGTATTGTTTTATTTCTAATAAATGATTGGTAGCCATAGCTTTAGTTTGTTTCACTCCTGTTCAGGATGTTTTTAAGTGAAGTTGGCAAAACCCATCAAATGTTGATGGTGACTTTTGAATTGTGGCGTTGCCAATCACTTATCGCATCGGTCAGCTGAGGTAATCTTTACATCACATTCCAAAAGCGCTATTCTGCATCCCCAATCGCCAATTGCCATAATTATCTTTTAATTAGTGGCTTATCCTAGCACTATCTTTGTTACTTTTGTTACTTCAGCTAGTGACCGTTTTGAATAAAAGACTCCACCTTTGCTACATCCTCTTTGCTACCAATAATTAGAGGCGTGCGTTGATGCAGTTTTTTTGGCACTACATCCAAGATATTTACAAGCCCTGTGGTGGCGCGACCCCCTGCTTGCTCAATCAAAAAGGCTAGAGGAGCAGATTCATAAAGCAGCCGCAATTTCCCTTCTGGTTTTTGAACTGTACCTGGGTAGAGAAACACACCGCCTTGAACTAAAATTCTATGGATGTCGCTAACCATTGCCCCACTGTAACGAGCGGTATACCCTTCTGTGCGATGGACGTAGCGGATATATTCCCGAATTGATTCTTCCCACTGCCAAAAATTCCCCTCGTTAACGCTATAAACGGAACCGTGGTTAGGAATTTGGATGTTTTCTTCTGTGAGAATAAACTCACCTAAGCTGGGATCAAGGGTAAATGAGTGAACGCCCTTACCTATAGTATAGACCAGCATCGTGCTGGGGCCATAAAGTATGTATCCAGTGGCAAGTTGTTTACGTCCATTGGTGAGCAGGTCAACTGCTTTACCATCGCTATCATCTCCTTCCTGCTGTCGAATAGCAAAAATCGAACCTAAACTGAGATTGGTATCGGTATTAGATGAGCCATCAATGGGATCATAAAGCAAGGTATAGCGACCAATAGGGCAGTTTTCAGGTATGTAATAAGGGTCGTCCATTTCCTCGGAAGCGAGGCGACAAACTAAGCCGCTTTGCTTAAAAACCGAGATAAAGACATCATTGGCATAAACATCCATCTTTTTGACGGATTCTCCCTGCACATTGACTTCGCCAGTAAATCCCAGCACACCTTCCATTAAGCCAGCACGACTGAGGCGACGAGCAATTAATTTGCCGGCCAGACCGATCCGATTCATCAGCGCGCTCAAATCCTGAGCATCTGGTGAAAAACTCTGAAGTTGCTGTAAAACATGGCGCGATAAGGTTGTACAATCACGATCTAAAGCTTTATCTGTAGCGTAGTCAAGAGACAAATCTAAAGATTCTGGCGCTTGAGCCATGGTTTTGTTCTCCCTAGGGACTGTTTGTTAGTTCGGTTGACGTCGATTATGTCAATTTATTGGCGCTGCCTCTATCTTAGAAAGGTAATTTGATAAGTTAGATGTGATTTTAGATAAACTAAAGAAATGAATATCTTGTGGCTTTCATACTTAGGGGAATTACTAAAGTGGAAAGCTATAGTAGAACAAACTATCAAACCTTTCTAGCAAACTAAATCTAGTTGTTACGCACTATTCCAACTTTCTCTAACTAGATTGGTTATTACCACAAACCCCAAAATTAGTTAAGCACATTAGTGCTATAGAGCATTAGCAGCGGGAAAAACCGACTAGTTGTGAATTTTATCTGCTGTTCACAACTGGTCGGATATAATGCTGTTAATTTATTTGATTGTGAATTGTTTCTAGTAAATTTGACGTACTTATATATCTTGCGTAACTAGAAAACAATTTGTTATACTTGATTCTCTGAGTTATTAAATTTCTTGTTTTCTACCCCAGCTACCTGGTCGTGTGTTATCCTCCCGCGGTTTGGCTTTATTAACTCTGAGTTGACGTCCCATCCACTCTGCACCATCTAATTCTGCGATCGCGGCGTCTTCTTGGGCATCTTCAGTCATATCAACAAATGCAAAGCCCCGTAGCCTACCTGTTTCGCGATCAGTAGGCAAGACTACTCTTTTGACTTCGCCATAATCTGTAAATACTGCTCTTAGATCCGCTTCGGTAGCGCGGTAGGAGAGATTTCCAACGTAAATAGTCATGGGGATTACGTAAGTTGCAACAAACAGCGATTAGTTCAGCTATGTCACAGATTTAAACAAATTGCACAAAAGCATAGTTTTCTCTGATTCATAGATGGCGAATGTTGTAGCTCAACAAAGATAATTTTGCTATTGCCCACAACTAAATATGCCATGTGGCCGAACTTACTCATACGCTCATATGATAACTGATCGTGATCTTTTTCAAAGTATGATATTTGACAAACTCCCATATCATAAAATTAGTAACTCTTATAGATTAGATATTTATAAGTTTTTTGTTTTATAGTTTACATTTTTGTTTAAGTATAAATTCTTGATATTCTTTTTGTTTAAGTTATAAAAATAGAGCAGGGATTTCTACTTATATTAGTTCATGCAAGCGCTTTAATATCTGCGATCGCGGTATGCTCACACCATTAGACTGCGGATGATTGTCTGGTATTGTTGACAAAAGCAGTTAAAGGCCTGCCGATAATTAGCAGACCTTTAATTTACTAAAAATCTAAATTGGCTGACAATTATTCAATTGTGATCGACTGGGGGCCAGTAGATTTACCATTATTTACCTCAGTTGTAATGGTGGTGTAACTGGTCGATCTGGTCTGCTGATCCAGCCAGCTTCTAACGGGATCGTCCGCAAGGTTGAGTCGAAACACACCGGAGAAGAACCCACCAAGAAATGAAACTGGGTGTTGAGTTAATTCTTTGAATATTGGGGACAATTCATCAATGAACATTAAGATTCTCCTGGCACTGCCATAGCAAATTATTACTTATTAATTAATCGTAACGTGGAAAGTCAGATCGGGTTGATAGTAACAAAAAATACAAATAAATTTTTGAGGTTATGATTTTGCAGAAGCGACCTCTTCAAGAATGCTGTATCATCAAGGCTAATCACCGCTAATATATTCATAACAAAAAACGTTGCCAATAATTAAATTTTATAGTCACACTATAGGCGTTATTAAGCTAAAATTGCCTATACAATATTGTGATATAGAGAATTTTTATCATATAAAATTCGTTAGTAATCTAAGTATTGGCTCCTGCTTCTTCTAACTTTTAATTAATATAAAAAGCAGTGGTTAAATTACACGTCAAACCACTGCTTTTTATTGTAATAAATAGATAAATTGTGCCTATCTCAAGTAGATAGCCATTTTGCCTTATGAGGTTGGTTGTTGTTCAGGAAACATACATTTATCAGAATCGCACCCAGATGGGCCAGCCTCTGATAGTTCACCTAAATCGTAGCGACTGAGGACTGCACAAAAATCATCTGTTTTACGACGTGCTATCACCTCTTTAGTCAAACGCTCATAGGTGAGTTTGTCGATAGGTTCAAAGGGCAAACGTGGGAATGATTGCAAATCGTCAAAACGAGCTAAAAGAGCCGCTGAAATATATCCATCATCATTTTGGATGGCTTCGTAAATTTGGTGGCCTAAAGGCTCAACTTCATCAGAACGTAGCTCTAAAGTAGCTGAGGTGTTATGGGTTACGTAATGGCGCTGAACTTGGAGGACAAAATCGAATTGAGCTAATACAGAAAACTTAGAAACATCAATTTGATCAGCCCCTGGCAAATCAGCCCAAGGTACGGCAACAGGGATTTCAACTAGCCATTCGTTAACTCGTGGATCGAAGGGATCATTTAACAAATTACCGTGTTCATCTTTATCAGATTGAGAAGGAATGACATTGTAGCCATAATCAATACAAGCTAAGGCTACTGGGTCATTTTTGCGGAAGGTAATTCGACGAATAAATCTTTGGGATTTGGGAGGATGCCATCCAGAACTCGCACCAGTTAATAATGCCTTAGTACCACTAGGTTGAACTGTAGTACAGCGGTTAGGACGTTTAAGATTATGGCGATCGCAGTAATCCCAAACAACCCGATGTACAATATCCTTCCAGAAACTCAGGTATTTCTCTTCTTGGCGCTTAAATGCCAATCCTTGTTCGGTAGCGGGTCTTCCTGCTTCCCACCAGCGCAACCAATCAACGCCAAAAGCGTGAACAAAGAAATCAAATAAGCCTGTGAAAGAAACGCCAACAATTGGATCTAATTCTCGGCTGTATTGGTAGCGAGGTTCTAAAAATTTATGATTTAAAAGTGCTGCTACAGAAAGCGCCCCAGCCGTGAAAGCTTCTTCTTGTTCTTTATAGTTATGTGGGTCAAGTTGATTGAGGTGAACTTCTGACAAATTACAGTGGAAGTTGCTACCAATAATTTCCATTTTTGTTACCCTAGAGGCTTTTTATCCTCTAGTTCTACGAGTTCCTAATTCCTCGTAGATCCGACTATATTTTCTACTAAAGTTTCAAACTAATATTAGTAGCCGGAGACTCGTGGAGCCGTTCTCAAGAACGGGGGTAAAACCCAGATTATATTCTTCTTACACTTCTAAATTAATTTAATTGGAATTGTAAAAAGTTTCACTCTCTAGTCTGTACAGTGTCAAAGGTAATTTAATTCCTTTGATTACCTCGGTATTCCCAATCGCAGGGTTCACCGAATTTCCCCGGTGTTTAACGTGAGGCAAAATTACTTACCACACGGGTTGAGGCCAAACCTAGCTAAACGATGTTCTAGCTCATCAGCTTTTAAATTAGGATAGCGTTCTTGCAACCAATCTTTTGCTGTTCCTTGTTCGTAAGCCTTTAGAAAATCAACTTTCAATGCCGGTGTTGGTAGCAAATCAATGTTAGCTCTAGCTACTGCTTCACCAGCCCATTGAATTGCGCCTTCACCGCTGTAATATTGTTTGCGAACAGCATCAATAGATTCTTCTAATGTCGGCTTGCGATGAAAAACTCTCGTATGGTTTGCCATCCGTAAAGCATCACGTTCTGGATCAATTCGCCAGTTACCTTCTGCATCTTGTTGCCATAAATTGTCTTTGGCAGTAGCGCCTAGTTGATCGTCAGATCTAAATTGACGCATCCCCGCGCTTCTTCTGATATTACCTGCAACAATTGTTACAGCAGCTTGATCGATTAATAGGCAGCATTCAACGGAATTTAATTGCCGTCCTAAAGCTTTATTGAGGATAGATGCACAACGCTCGTACAATCCAGGCAATTTAACCGGATTAGCAACTCCTCCAAAACCGTTAAGAGTTTCTCCGGCTTGGCGGACATCACTAATATCAACAAATACTTGAACTTCTCCAGAAAACTGCTCGTCTGTAGAGAGTTCTAACAGGGTTTGATAAGATTTCACCCAACCTTCGCGGCTATCTCCAACGTGAATATTGACTTGATTACCCTGTATAGAGGTTTCCGTATACTCACAACGCTGTTCTTTAGGAGTATTACCAATTTCGCCCTGCACTGTTACATTTAAGCGATTACGGATCGGGGGCAGCTGGTTAATATATCTTGGTTCTATGATGGCTCCAGTACCACAGCCCATCATTGCCAAATCCATCATCAACCCAAAGGCTTTCCAGTCTTGTAGGTTGGTAGAAGTGCAATTGTAAGCCCCAGAGTAGTTTTTGGGCTTGGCTATCCAATCTGTACCACCAACCCATAACCAACGTCCACTGGGCAACGATTTCATGTTGCGTTGCATCTTGTCTAGAATTGCGGCTTCTTCACGGGTGAGTTTCCCCAGTTCAATTAAGCCTTGGAGGGTGCGATCGCATACCTCATCCCATGTTTCCCTCAAACCTGCCGGACTGCGGCGGCTGTAAGTTCTAAAAAATACAGGATTAGCTGCGGGGGCAGTGTCTGGAAACTTTGCACTCTGACGTTTTCTTTCAAGCTCTCGAACCATAAATCTAGTCTTGTTGCTTGCTGACAGATTACGACTATAGACCAAGTAGATTTAGGATGAAAGATTGTCAAATGACACAACTTGCGCTTGCTTTACAACAGTACAAAGTGTAACTTCAATCCATAATGTATAATATTGTTTGCTTTTTGTTGCATCATGTCTCTTGCTCCTTGGCGAAGTGCGATCGCCCGTGCCTTGCATCAAAATCGCAGTCTTGTTTATGCTCGTTATCTACAACTGGCAACGGTACAGGCAAATGGTCGCCCTGCTAATCGTACTGTGGTCTTTCGTGGCTTTTTGGAAGATACCAACCAGCTAAAGTTTATTACTGATATTCGTAGTGAAAAAGCCCACCAGATCAAACAGCATCCTTGGGCAGAAGTTTGCTGGTATTTTCCCAATACACGAGAGCAGTTCAGAATTAATGGCTGCTTGAGCTTGCTAAGTGAGGATGATTCTCAAATAGAGTTAGAGCAAGTACGCATCACTACTTGGCAAGATTTGAGTGATGCAGCGCGATTACAATTTGCTTGGCCGCACCCTGGTAAACCTAGAACCGAACAGGAACAAGCAGCCTTTGAGCCACCACCACCAAATCCATCTCAGCCACTGCCAAATTTTTGCTTACTACTCCTCGACCCTGTACAGGTAGATCATTTAGAATTACGCGGTCAACCACAAAATCGCTGGTTGTACAGCCGCGACGACCAGCAAGGGTGGTCTAGTCAAGAAATCAATCCTTGAGGGGACTGGGGATAAGGGGTAATGGGGATTGGGGAAACAGAAGAAATAACTAATGATTCTCGACTTTTAACTTTTATAGCAGTTGCTATTTAGCTTAGGGACATCAAGAGGCTTTCAAGCCTATTCCCTGTTCCCTGTTCCCTGTCTCCACGAATGAATTTATTTTTGTCCAATTACTTATTAAATGCCAGCACCATCTAGAAACTGCTGAATGGCTTTATCTCTGAGGTTACACCAGGAAGCGTCATGTGCTGGTTCATCTTCTTGGGCATTTAGATTACCTGCGAAAACAGGAGTTTTGTCCGCAGAAAGATTGCGCTGAAGAGTTTGTATTTGTTCTTCTAGCGATTCAATCCGGTCTACTAAAGCACGAATCACTTCGGCTTCTGAATCTGGTAAGTTATTGTGTTCTAGGGGAGCAACCCGGACACCAGAACGATAGATGATGCGGCCAGGTACGCCTACAACTGTGCAATTAGAAGGAACATCCCTCAGAACAACCGACCCAGCACCAATACGGACATTATTACCTATTTGGATATTGCCTAGTACCTTTGCACCAGCACCGACTACGACATTTTCGCCCACCGTCGGATGGCGCTTACCAATTTCTTTACCTGTACCCCCAAGGGTGACACCTTGATAAATTAAGGCATAGTCTCCCACGATCGCTGTTTCCCCAATGACTACGCCCATACCGTGGTCAATAAATACGCCTTGTCCAATAGCTGCGCCTGGATGGATTTCAATTCCCGTCAAAAACCGAGCTATATGAGACATCAAGCGAGGGATAAAAGGAATACCAATAATATGTAACCAGTGAGCCAGCCGATGGAATAGCAAGGCTTGCAAACCGGGGTAACAAAACAACACTTCCAGCCAGTTACGGGCAGCTGGATCACGTTCAAAAATGATATGAAAGTCGGTACGCAGTGTAGATAGCACGAGATAGTACCCTCGGAAAGCAAAACGAGCTACTCTCCCATATTATCCTTCTGAGTGTTATCCCTAACAAATAGAGATTGAGTAATAGCAAAAATTGTCTCCAGTCCGCAGCCTCTTTTATGGCTGCTGCACTTTCAGAGTGTAATTTTGCTTGACCCCAGGCTGAAATGTACCTACCCAAATTCGATAGGTTCCCCTTTTAAAGTTGGAGTCGTCAATGCTTGCGTCTTTACTCTTACCAGTATCATCACCACAGCGAATTGTCGTTTCGTCTGGCCCTTGAATTAGTAAAGTGGTATCGATCCCGCCACTGTTAACGAGTAGTTTCAGACGAGTAAAGTCTTTTTCCAAAGTCAGGATGTGATCTGGTTTGGGATCAGCAAAGCCAATACAGGCTTTTTTATTGTGATCGCGGTTGCTAATCGCAGATAAGGAATAAGAACCGCCTGTGTAACCTTCAACTATTGCTTTTGCTGAATCAAAACCTGCTGAAAGATTGAGTGTGCCAAAGTTTGCTGTCTGTGCTATCACAGGTTGAGCCATAATGGTAGTAACTATAGCTAAAAGCCAGCCACTTTGAGACTTAAACCAGGGGCGACAACACTTCATAGCAGCCTCTAACAAGCAATTTTATTAGTAACTATATATACATATTGTAGTAAAATAACCGTGAATTTTCCGAATGTGTGACACATTGAAATGCGCCACAATCAAGCATTTGCACAGCAGCATTGGGGATTGGGCATTGGATAAAGAAGACAAGGAGCATGGGGGATGGGGGGACAAGAAGCAAGAGTTAATCATGGTTCTTTCCCCTTGTCCCCTTGTCTCTCCTGCTCCCTGCTTTTTCTCCTTTGTCCCCTCTGCTGAGATTGCACTATTAACGGAGTTTTAAGAAAATACCTCCCTTGAGCAATTCCGCATCGCTGCTGTAACTGCTAACTGTGAGCGATCGCAGATTGTTGAAAAAAGGCTTACCCACTACTTCCGCTAATTTGAGAATTGGTAGCTGACGTTCTAAAAGCTTCTGGCTCTTTGTCCAATCGAGATATATATAGCCTTGGTTGGGTCGGGGGATAACAGCGATACTATCTTGAAAATTACGATTGTTAATTAAAGAATTATCTTTAACTGCCAGAACTTCAGCCATTGTCTCTAAATCTGAAGTGAAAATTTCGTAATTTCCTAGAGTTGTATGTACTCCTTGAATTTTCGTCTCTACTGTGTATGCTGGCCGTTTGGTATCAATTTGTTTGCTAGCAGCAATTAACTCTGTCCAAGCAGAGATTTTTTGTTGATCTAAGTTGAAGGAGCTAATATTAAGCCCTTTGGCAGAGGCGATCGCATCTAAATGAGAAATACCTTCTGATACACTCTGAGTTTTTTCGACTACAAACACCCAATTACCAGTTGTTTGCTGATGGGGCAATAATGCTATGGCATATTCTCCTTGTACCCAGCTAAAAACATCTTCTGGCAAGTTTATACCCCAGCGTTTTTGAATCTCCGTCAATGGTTTCCCAAATCGAGAAATCGCATCTTCTCCAGAACTATATATAGTTGCTGTTGCTTGTTTCCACAGTTTGGCTAAATCAGTGTCACCCAAATTGCTCAAATTAGCACCAGAAATTGCCAAACCTGCTGACGCTGGAACATATTGCAATGCTCCTACAGGTTTAGATAGTAATGGAGATGAGGATGAGGCAACAGTTGCCGAAGAACTCAAAAAGCTAGTTTCTGCCGCTAAGCCTTTGGGGTTCAACAATAGAGAAATAATTTCGCTGTCATAGGTTGGTTCTTGCAGTTCTAAACCTTGCCATTTTGCTACGGTGGGAAGATTCAAAAAAGCTACAGCTAAACCACCTTTGGGTAATTGTTGGGTAGCTTTCTGATATTGGAGAGAACTGCTTAAATTTAGATCGGGAGCCTGGACATTATTAATACCTTCTCGCAGAACTTTGGGATCGTTAGCAAACAATACAAAGCGTTCCCCAACAGATGCACCGGCAAGCAAATCCTGCTTTGGTGGAGGATTGTCATAAAGCAGCTTGACACCTTTGTATTCTTCAGTGGCTAAGTTTGCTCCAGCTAACACCCGCTTAGAAAATAACAACTCTAAAAACTCGCGGCTTTTCTCCGGTTTTGTAGTTGCTAGCGCCATCAGATACCCTGGTTGCTGTCCGTTTTCTGGATCGCGATCAATATCGAAGGTCGTAACAGCTAGTGTAATTTCGTTCCCTAGCCAAGGTTGAATATCTTGTTGATAATCGATGTTACTCTTAGCCAATACACTGGCTTTGAGCTTAGACAATTCTCCTTCCTTGTCTAATGCCTGCAATTGGTCTGGATTCACCAGCAAAGATAATGTAATAGGAGCTTGTTTGGAAACGAATATCGCCGCACTAGGCCCAGAGGTAGAAGTTGTGAGGTTAACTGGACTTTTAGCAAAAAACCAATAAAAGCCAGCAGTAACAACCACTAGAACTGCAATGATACCAGCTACTAGAAAACCAAAAAATGAGCTTTGCCTGTTCACATTAGACCTACTAAACACGATGGTTCATGCTACTTTTTTGTTGCCACGGGAGCATAAAAACGATCCCTCTAGAGGCTGAAGATAAAATACTTAGGGCAGCTAGAGACCCTTTGATCAAGTGGCATTTCGTTTTGATACCTTACCTTGATTAAAGCTGAGTAATTAGGAATGGATGCTCATGCTAGGGTCAGAATATTCTGTCAACATAAATAATATAGGATTGTTAACAAAAACCTCATGACAGGGAAATCTTTTAGTCAACCCATTGCTCAAATTAGTGTGGAGGAATTGGCACAACGTCTATCTGCCGAAGATTCCAGTATTCAGTTAGTAGATGTACGCGAACCACAAGAACTAGCGATCGCTAGCATTGATGGCTTTGTCAACTTCCCTTTGAGCGAATTTGCCGAATGGGGCGATCAAGTGCCCACTCTCTTAAATCCCCATGCCGAAACCCTGGTGCTATGTCATCATGGCATTCGCTCTGCCCAGATGTGTCAGTGGTTACTTGCTCAAGGATTTACAAATGTTAAGAACATTGTCGGCGGTATTGATGCCTACTCCATGTTAGTTGACTCTTCGATTCCCCAGTATTAGCTAGCCTTTCATCGTTTTGAACTAGACACTAATTAGCTGGTACTTTTCCTGCCAGCTAGGTTTTCTGCCTCGTAATTACAAGCCATACATCAGTATTCAAGACTAGATTCAAGACTAGGAAATTTTCAAAATCACAGTAAATTTTCAGATGCTTTCTCAGTACTAATGTATTTAAATATAGCGATAACTAGTAGCTGAAAATACAGTTTTACACTATAAATTGTGTAAAAATACCTATAAAAAGCTAGAATTTCGGATTTTATCCCAGTAGATTTTCTAGTAGCAGTCAAGCTGTAAGAGACCACAGCTTCACAAGCTGCCGCTATGAAACTTTACTACGACTCATTATTATAGAATTAAATAATTAGCCATTTTAATTTACAAATGGCTATATTAATTTACCATTAATATTTTTTTAAAATTCCCTAAAAACCCTGAATTTTTTCAAACTTTAATTAAAATTTGCCTTCAGTAGAAAATATCCTATGCAAGTCCAGTTGACAAATCGACAACAGCATATACTTTGGGCAACGGTACGCCACTATATTGCTACAGCAGAGCCTGTCGGTTCAAAAGCTTTGATTGAAGAGTACGACCTGGGTGTTAGTTCAGCCACAATTCGCAATGTAATGGGTGTTTTAGAAAAATCTGGGTTACTTTACCAACCACACACATCTGCTGGACGAGTACCTTCCGATTCTGGTTATCGTATTTATGTTGACCAGTTAATTACACCTTCTGAAGCTTTAGCAAAACAGGTAGAGTTAGCGTTGCAAAAGCGCCTCCACTGGGAAGATTGGAGTTTGGAAGCTTTACTACAAGGAGCAGCGCAAATTTTAGCAACCTTGAGTGGGTGTATCAGCTTGATTACCATGCCGCAAACCAATACAGCAACGTTGCGACATTTGCAATTAGTGCAGATTGAAGCAGGACGGATCATGCTGATTGTAGTCACGGATGGTTACGAAACTCATTCTAGATTGATGGATTTATCGCCTGCGCGAGAACAAACACAACTTGATCCAGAAGTCATCGATCGCGAGTTGCAGATTGTTTCTAACTTTTTAAATACCCACTTGCGGGGAAAAAGTCTGTTAGAATTAGCCACCCTTGACTGGAGTGAATTAGATCAAGAGTTTCAACGTTATGGCGAATTCTTGAAAAATTCGGTTGCAGAATTAACTCGTCGGACTTTAGCCCCAACTGCAACACAAATTATGGTTCGGGGAGTTGCAGAAGTTTTGCGTCAGCCAGAATTTTCTCAATTACAGCAAGTACAAACGATTATCCATCTGTTGGAAGAAGAACAAGACCAACTATGGCGATTAATCTTTGAAGAGCCGGAGGTTGAAGATTTGGGCAAGCCACGGGTAACGGTTCGCATTGGAGCAGAAAACCCCTTAGAACCAATACGTACCTGCACCTTAATTACTTCTACTTATCGCCGAGGTGCAATACCTGTGGGGAGTGTGGGAGTTTTAGGGCCAACACGCCTAGATTATGAAAATGCGATCGCTGTTGTGGCTGCGGCTGCTGAATACCTCTCGGAAGCCTTCAGTTAATCAGTTGAAAAGATGGTGAGAAAAATTGGCTTTGGGTTGCTGTGGCTGGGAGTAATTGCTTATGCTTTTGTTCTGGCTCCTCCCAATCGCCCTGATACATTTGAGTTAATTAAAAACCTTTCTACTGGTGAGTGGCAAGGCATTAACCCATTAGTCATCGCACTATTCAACATCATGGGTATTTGGCCCGTAATTTATAGTGCAGTGGTATTAATTGATGGCAGAGGGCAAAAAATACCCGCTTGGCTATTTGCGACCGCCTCGTTTGCAGTGGGGGCGTTTGCTCTTTTGCCTTACTTAGCTTTAAGGAAGCCAAATCCAGGGTTTAGCGGCAAAAAGAATATCTTACTTAAGTTGTTCGATTCCCGCGTGACTGGAGTACTGTTGAGCATAGCCACAGCTATTTTAGTTGTCTACGGCTTACAAGGAGATGGGGGAGATTTCTTTCATCAATGGCAAACTAGCCGCTTCATTCATGTAATGAGTTTGGATTTTTGCTTACTTTGCTTATTATTTCCAGCATTGCTAGGAGATGATATGGCGCGGCGTGGTTGGAATAATCCTCAGTTGTTCTGGTTAATAGCTTTGATACCGCTATTCGGCCCATTAATCTATTTGTCGATACGTCCACCTTTACCAGAAGTAAGTGTAGAGACAATACCTGGTAAGCAACAACCAGCACCAAACTAAGTAATATTAAGCTTCAACAATGAATAGAAAACTTGCTTTGTGGTTATTATGGGGTGGATTTATAGCCTATATTTTGCTGCTTGCTCCACCGCTACACCTAGAGGAAACGTTAACTTTACTAAAAAATATACTGACTCTGCAATGGACTGCTATTAATCCTATTATCCTGTCTTTATTCTCCCTGGTTGGCATCTGGCTACTGATTTACAGCGGTGTTTTATTTATTGATGGCAGAATGCAATCGATTCCCTTTTGGCCTTTTGCCTTAGCATCTGTGGGTTCAGGGGTGTTAGGACTCTTGCCATATTTGGCTTTTCGAGAACCGAATCAAGAGTTTTCTGGACAGAAGGATGCGTTTTTGAATCTGCTAGATTCTCGCTTTTTTGGCATTGTGCTGAGTTTTAGCACGCTTGTCTTGCTTGTCTATGGTTTTACCTTAGGTGATTGGGGAGATTTTGTGCAGCAATTTCTAAGCGATCGCTTTATTAATGGCATGAGTTTGGCATTTTGCCTTTTCTGTCTTTTATTTCCCACAGTTCTTGGTGATGATATGGCCCGTCGGCGCTGGAATAATTCCCAAGTGTTTTGGGCAGTAGCTTTTGTCCCGCTAATTGGCCCACTTGCTTATCTTTGCTTACGTCCCTCATTACAGTCAAACAACTAAGAAAAATAGGTAATGAGAAGAAATGTCCAATCACTATCACTAATTACCTAAATAACTTAAACAAAAAATAATTTAGGATTGAAGCATTTTGTAAATTTTTGGTAGCTGCCACCAAGGAACATGAGGATATTCATGATGTTCTTCATGATAGCCAAAATGATAGCAAGTAATAAATGACCACCAAATTGGACGTTTAATAGTTTGGGCATTATGAGGTTGAATATAACCCCCTACTGGCTCGCTATGGGGTAGAAAAGTTCCAAAATAAAATAATTGTAAGGAACTTAAAAGCGAGGGTATTGCCCAAAAATAATTTAGTTTATCTGTAGATATATGGAATATATGCTCCGCTACGTTATAGATAATTGTTAAAGCAATAACTTGACCCCAACTCCAGTAACTTTTCATAAAATGAAAATACCAAGCAAAGAAATTTTTGTGTTCTCCATTATGAAAATCTGGGTCTATTTGAGTTGCTGGCTTATGGTGGTGTAACCAATGTTTTTTCAATAGTTTTTGATAAGGTAAAAGACCATAAAGACTTAAGCAAAAAGACCCAATAAAATGATTGATTTTAAGATTTTTGGGAAACACTACACCGTGCATGGCATCATGAGACGTAATAAACAATCCTGTGTATAGGAACGTTTGCCAAAGTACGATTAGCAATAATATTAAAAAATTGAATTGGGAGATATCAAGGGAAAATAATAAACCCATGCTAATCGTCCATACACTGATAATGGCGATAGAAATAAAAAGTCCCTTGTATAAAGGTTTACTTTTTGAAATTTGGGTCAGTTGTATCGGATAGTTAGCTGTTTGTTCTAACTGGATCACACTTTTACTCCGTGTAGTATTCAATTGAAAATTTCCCATATATAGTCATGGCAAAGAGCACCAACCATCAAAAAATCTTTAGTGATTAGCGTTTTGCACTAAACAGTGCCAAAGACTAAAAATGTGTATAAATGTTAAGATACTTTAACTATTATTACACATCCAACCATATACAAAACTGTTTTCGCTTCAAAGGTTGGGTAATAGCAGTGAGGACACGGCTGAGTCTGGTCTTTGCAACAACCAATGTCCTCGACTTAAGGTTTTACCAACAGTCCTAACTGCTATAAAGATGGTCAATTGCTAACGGGGGGTATTGGAAACGAGGTGAAGTACGTCCCGCACTACGCTGTAGCCGTTGAGATCCCAAAGTAGATAAGCTAGAAAACCGATCATTGCCAAGCGCCCGTTCCAAAGTTCCGTCTGAGGAGTAATCCCTGGTTCAGCGGCATTACGATCTTTGCCATTGTATGCGGTTTCAGTTGCATCACTAGGATAACGTTCCATTGTTAATTTTCCTAAAGTATTTAATTACATATTTCATGGTACTTGCCCACTCATTTAGTGCTATCTGTCTGTAGTTCTAAAGTGCAAGCAAGTCTAAAGGATGAGATTATAAGAATTTTCAATAACCAGTTTTATACCAAAAATTAGCCTATTGAGTAGAGGTTTTTTTGGATAATTAATACTGGCAAACATATCAGCAAATTAATATTCTAAATACAATAAAAAATCTAACAAAAGTGAGAAGGTTTCTTATCTGTTATTAACCAGACTAATAGATAGTAAATAACGCTTTTCAAATTTAGAGTATGGCTCCTACAGTTCTGATTACAGGTTCTTCGCAAGGTATTGGTAAAGCAACAGCTCTTTTGTTTGCCCAAAAAGGATATGACCTAATACTAACAGCACGTCAGGCTGACCAATTGCAAACCGTAGCACAAGAGTTACAAAATTTAGGTCATTCAGCGCCATTGATTGTTACTTGCGATGTCAAAGACCCATCTCAGGTAAAGACACTCGTAGAAAAAGCTTTAGAGTATTATGGCTATATTGACGTGCTGGTAAATAATGCAGGTATTTATGCATCTGGGCCAATCGAGCAGTTTTCTCTCAGCGATTGGCATCAAGTAATAGACACGAATTTATGGGGATATATTCATACAATTGATGCCCTTCTGCCTCATTTCTTGCAACGGAGAAGCGGAACTATCGTTAACGTAAGTTCTATCGGTGGCAAAGTGCCTACTGCTTATTTAGTTCCCTACTGTACGAGTAAATTTGGTGTAACCGGATTGACGGAATCACTACAAGCAGAATTAAAACCAAAAAATATTCATGTGTGTGGAATTTACCCGAATTTGATCAGAAGTAGTTTTATGGATAAGGCAGTTTTTCGGGGTAAAGATGAGGAAGACTTAAAAAATCGTCGTGAACAACTCGACAATGTTTTAAAAGCTCCTGTAGTAGAAAAGCCTGAAGATGTAGCAAATGCTATATGGGATGCAGTCAAGAATCAAAAGTTGGAGGTAATGGTTGGTTCTGCAAATATTTCACAGGCGTTTTATCGACTGTTTCCCGGTTTAATTAAGTGGGTTTCGCGGCAAACGTTGAAGAATCAAGATAAGTGAATTAATTAGCACTTTGCTATTGTGATTCGCACTCGCGCTTCGTTACATAATGACGGTAGCGAAACGTAGCTTCTAGTTGTGCTTGTACTAACCAACCACTAATAAATTCAAATGCGTTTCCACCAGGCATGGCAAAGGAAATAGCATCAGTCAATCTGGTGTTGCCATTTTCTGGTTCTAATTCATGCCTATGTATCCAAGTCTCAAAAGGCCCGGATATTTGTTCATCAGTAAATAGGCGATATTTTTCACACTGAGTGTGCCGCGCTAACCAAGTTAAGGGTAATGGCCCAAGAGACAGGCGAAATTCTGTGATAGCACCCACCTCTAAGCCTCCCTCTCGACGCATCACTTTAACAGGTTGCCAAGGTGGAGTCAGCATTTGCAATATATCTGGTCTTTCGTGGAATTTCCAAACTACTTCTGGTGGTGCATTAATTACAGATGAATGTTTAAAGTGCAGCATGGAAAGAAAAACCTAAATCATTCTTCGTACTCGCTATCAATTTCGACATCTAGGGTGTCTTCATCAACCCGCACATATAAGATATTTGGGTTACAGCAAACTTGACAATCTTCTACATAAGATTGCTGTCCCCCAGCACTCAAATCAATAAAGGTTAAATTTGGTTCACCGCAATAAGCGCAGTAATACTCTGATGTTGTTTGCATTAATTTGTCAGCTATGAATTTAATGGCTGAAGTTCTTTTGGGGATGAGTCAAAATAACTTCTGGCTTCAGCCAAGTGTTTCAGTAGTGTAGACTGTGGTAGAGGACCTTGCAAGTGATTCCAGGGTAATATTTGCTCTGTTGACCAGTCAGCATGAACGTAGAAATCTAAGTCAGGAATTTTACCTTTGAGTTGTTTAAAAGCACGTTTGTAGCTGCCTAAGGAATCGCCAAAGTTACGAGTAAGTTCGAGCAGTTGGGAGAGTCGGCGATCGCCTCTTGATAACAAAGCTTGTATTATTGACCAATTATAGCTTTCTGGGCGAAATTCTATCCCTTGAGGTTTTAGCTGTTTTTGTAACATCTGCAACCGCTTTTCGGCTTGGTGATTCACACCCAACCACTGAAAAGGTGTATGTGATTTGGGTACAAAGGTGCTGCATCCTAGCGTTAGCCGCAATCCGGGAGCAGCTTTTTTAACACTACGCATCATCGCCACAGTTTGCTCTAAATCCTCTGGTTCCTCACCAGGAATTCCTACCATTCCGTAGAGTTTCAAACTTGACAAGCCACCAGCTTTAGCATTTACAGCAGCTTGAATAATTTCATCATTCTTGAGTTTTTTATTGATGATTTGGCGTACTTTTTCCGAACCACTTTCTACAGCAATGGTAAGCGATCGCGTGTCTCGTTTCGCCAAAGTTTCTGCAAGCTGCACTGTTACTGTATTAGTTCGTACTGAGGCAATGCTTAAACGAACATCATCATACTTAGGCTGACTGATATAATCTAGCAGCGTCTCAAATTCTGGATGTTGAGTTACCGAAGCACCCAATAATCCCAGCCGCTTTGTAACTTGCAAACCTCTTTCAATGGCTGGAATTAATGAACCTTCAAGACTCGCTGTTCTAAATGGTAATGTGAGATAACTCGCCAGACAGAAGCGGCACATTTCTGGACAACTTCTTACCACTTCCACCATGTAAATATTTTCCCATGCTGCCTTTTCTGTAACGACAGTTGAGGTTGATAAAATATTTCCCCGGTAAGTCTGCTTTTGCACTATTGGCGGAATTGCTGCGGAGATTGGTTTAATCGATTTTACAGCACCATCTATTGTGTGATATTCCACTTCATACAAACTGGGAACATACACCCCCGGTACTTGTGCAAGGAATTCAAGTTGAGTTTTTCTAGAAGCATTCCTAACTTCTTTATATGCCTCAATAAAATGTCCTAGCAGATTTTCTCCATCTCCTAGTAAAATTACATCAAAAAAATCTGCAAAAGGTTCAGGGTTAGCCGTAAGAACAGGCCCACCACCAAAAATTAACGGATGATTATCATTACGGGAAGTTGCCCGAATCGGAATTTCCAAAGATTCCAGCAAATTTAAGATATTTACGTAATCTAGTTCCCACGAAATAGAAAATCCCACAATTTCCGGCTTTCTTGGGAGTTGTTCGTGAGTATCGGTAAATAGACGACTCACCTGCACATCATCACGCATTGCCAAACTTGCCCAAACTACCTGATAGCCAAGGCTAGTAATACCGACGCTGTATTCATTGGGAAAGGCAAAAATTACTGGGATAGCGTCGGTGTTGGGGGTGTTGGGGGTGAATAAAAGACGTTCAGCGGCAAATACAGAAGATGTCACAGTTTTTTTGGGGATGTTTGTCAAAAAGCTGGCGAATAAAACTCTACACAAGCAAAGTCGCCTGCGCGGGAATTGAAAGCTGTGAAGGCAGGTTTAATTTGTGTAGCTTCAGACTGCTAGTCTGAAGGGCACGCAACAGGGTTATCTATATTTAATTTTAAGCGATAGAATTATCAGGTTAAAAAACAATGTCACACCATTAGCAAGAATAATCGGCAAAGCTTTGAGATAAATGCCATAGATTAACCATAAAAACAACCCGCTCATGAATGTAATCAGCATGACGTAAGAAACATCTTTTGCTGACTTTGTTCGCCAGGTTTGAAACATTTGTGGTAAGAAGGCGATCGTGGTTAGTGTGGCAGCAGCTAATCCTAGAATTGTAATAAAATCCATTGTACGTAAATTTTTACGGTAACTTTTAATATAAAGTCAGAGTTAAGCTTAAATTACATATACTCAGTATTAGCATATTTATTAAAAAATTCATAAATATGCTAAATTTTTAGCCTGCCCTTATCTTTTATTCTTTTTGAGATAATTCCTAGCCCAAGAATAGCGCTGTGAATCTTTTTTTAGTAGATACTCTATAACTTCTCGACGCTTGTTTTCATCCTTAGTATTTTTTACTACTCGCATGATTTCGTAATCCATATCTCTAGGATTAGCTCCACGTTTAATTGCTTCTTGAAACCAATATTCACCATCTAAGTATTGATGCCGTTCAAAACAAATAGCTCCCATTAAAGTGTATGGATGATGGCTTTTTGGCTGATACTCAATAGCTTGGCGAGCGCAATTTTCTGCCTTATCTAATTCTTCTATATCTCTAAAGGCTCCACCTCTGGTGGTTAGCAACGCTGACTTTAGTTTATTTTCTTTAATTGTTTCTAGTTCTAGATTATTCGTTAGTTGTAATGCTTGTTTTGGTTTATCTGCTTCTTACATTTTAGTTGAGTAAATATTTTTACTTCTTGAATAATTGTATTTGTTTCATATAAGCCATTTGCTCTCAGCCATTGAACTTCTGAATCAGTGATTTTAATTCCTCATTCAAGTTTTAAAATAATGTAATATAACTTACTATCTACCCAGGAAATATTATGTTTTTTAGCTTTATATTTAGACTTTAATTGAGAAAATTCAATTTCTAGATTCAACAATTCTTGTGTTCTATTGTTTTTTTCTTTGCCAATAATTTCCAAGGTTGCAACAAGTCCAGATTCAAGCAAAAATTCTGACTCTAATTCATTAAGCTCAATGTTTAAATCAGCTTTTCGCAAAATTAAATATAGTGGACTAGAGGGTGATGAATCGTTATTTTTAATGGCTTGGTACTTGGATTTTAAAGCAGTAAAGTGTTTTAAACGATTTTGAAACTCTTTGTCCATGTTAGTAGATACCGCAATAACACCACTTAGATTGTGCCATCTGATACTATAGAGGCAATTACTAAAAATAGGGATGGCACAAACACCAACCCCATTAGTAAAATTACTTTCAAAAATTGCGTATTATCTACAACACCTGACATTGCCCATGATGCCGTAACACATGGTCACACAATACTAAAGCCACCATCGCTTCAACCATTGGGACTGCACGCGGTAATACACAAGGATCATGTCGTCCTTTCGCTGCTAATACAGTTTCTTCACCCTCATTGGTAACAGTCTTTTGTTCTTTTCTAATTGTTGCTGTTGGCTTGAACGCGACTCGCAAAATAATATTTTCCCCGTTAGAAATTCCTCCTTGAATTCCACCAGAACGGTTGGTGACGGTGCGAATTTCACCTTGATCATCGATATAAAATTCGTCGTTATGCTCAATTCCTGTTAACAGCGTCCCCGCAAAACCCGAACCAATTTCAAAACCTTTGCTTGCAGGGAGAGACATCACACCTTTAGCAATATCTGCTTCTAATTTATCAAATACTGGTTCGCCCAAACCTTTCGGCACATTCCGGGCTACACATTCTACCACACCGCCGATAGAATCGCCTTGTCTACCGATTTGCTCAATTAATTCAATCATGCGATTGGCAGCCTCGGCATCGGGACAGCGCACGATGTTGCTTTCAACTTGTTCTAAAGTGACAGTATTAGGATCAACTACGCCTTCTAATTCTTTGATGCGCTTGACGTAGCCAATAATTTTAACATTGGCAAATTGATGAAGAATTTTTTTGGCGATCGCACCTGCTGCTACTCGTCCAATTGTCTCACGGGCTGATGATCTACCCCCACCTTGCCAATTGCGAATACCATATTTGGCATCATAAGTTGCGTCGGCGTGAGAAGGGCGATACTTCTGCGCCATCTCGTCATAATCTTGAGGACGAGTATCTTTGTTCCGCACCACAATAGCTATCGGTGTCCCTAAAGTTTTACCTTCAAACACCCCAGATAATATCTCGCAAGTGTCAGCTTCTTTACGAGGCGTTGTAATCTTACTTTGTCCTGGACGCCTTCTATCTAGTTCTACTTGAATTTCTTCTGCTGAAATTTCTAGTCGCGGAGGACAACCATCAATCACAACTCCCACACCACCGCCGTGGGATTCACCAAAAGTAGTAACGCGAAATAGATGCCCAAAAGTGTTACCCATGATGTTAAGAAAAAAGACCAGGCTTATGTATTCTACCTATGTTCTGACAAAAGTTAATTTTTGTTCTGGTGATAGTAATAGTTCAAATAAAAAGCGCTCTCCCGATTGGAAGAACGCTTAGGATGCAAACTAAAACTCAGTATTAACCGTTGATAGCAGGAGCGGTCAGAGCAACGGGGGTAACTTCACCAGAAGCCAAATCTAGAGGGAAGTTGTGAGCATTACGCTCGTGCATAACTTCCATACCC
>NZ_JCACKA010000094.1:0-41614 GCF_059505145.1 Mojavia sp. | reverse complement strand
CCTGCCTAATTCCGCTCCGTCCAACCCCCCCATTAATGAAGATGGAAGTAATAATCGGGGGGGTATGGACGGACAAGATAGCCTAAGTGATTCTTGGTGGAAGCGTGTTAAGTATTATGCTCAGTTAGTGATTCAAAGGGTAGATTATGGAGTTGAATCGGTCAAAGAATTCCTCAGTACGCTGACGAGTGACGAAAGATGGGGCGTGATGGTGGAGTTTGATGAGGTTGAGCCTCTTAAATTTGGCCAGTTGGTTGCAGCTGCTCCCGATTGGGTGGAGTGGATGGGGTGACTCACAAAGATGGAGAGGCGAGCAATTTCCTTCAATTTGCCATCCTAAATTATTCCTTATCAATACTCTTGAGTCAGGTAAAGATTGTTTCCAAGCGTGCCTGATATAGTAAGTATGATGTTCAAAGCAGCTGCTCAAACTATGAAAATTGGGATTATCGGCAGTGTAAACAGGAACTAGGTTGGAAAATTTGCGTCGGATACATCAAATTGATCCCCAGCTTTTGGTCGCAAGAAAGCAGATATCATCGACGTTGTTTGTCCCAAACAGCTATGTTTCGGCTCAAAATTATTTTTGGGGGTAAGCTAAGACGACGCTTTGGGTGATAATCAAGCTGTTGAGTTATTTCTGCAATGTGCTGCGCTTAATCCTATGATCCAGTTGGGCAAACCAGACAGTTATAAAGTGGAAGATTAATTACCAATTCCTGGCAGAGTTGGTGTGTGTTTTTTTGTTTCATGCAACAAAGCCTATCCCGTCTGAACTCCTTAATCGCGCCAGTGATAATCCATAGGTATCCAGGTATAACCCTTATTCTCTGCACGGATGTGTCCCACTCCTGGAAAAGACAAATGTGCAGCTGCGACTAGGCGGCGTGATTTTTCTGCACGGGTAAACTGTTTCGCTCGTTGCTTTGCTGCGGCATTTGAATTGACATCATAGGCAACTGTGATTTTAGGATTTGGAAATTGAATCGAGCCGAAGTGAAGAATATCACCCCAAAACTCAATGCTCTCGCCCCCGCTTTCAACTACATAAAAGCTGTGTCCCGGCGTGTGTCCAGGCGTGGGACGCGCAGTGATTCCTGGTAAGATAGCTATCTCGCCAGAAAACGATTTCAGCTTGCCTGCATCGAGGTAGGGTTTGACTGTTTTGGTTGCTTCATCGAAATATCTGCGGTCGAGATGCAATCGCTCGGCATTCGCGGGTTCGAGCCATAAATCGACATCAGGCTTGCCAGCGTAAACTGTGGCAGTAGGAAACATCAGTCGCTCATTTTCGACCAGACCGCCGCTATGATCGCTATGGATATGGGTAAGGAGAATTATGTCGATCTCTTCTGGTGCATAGCCCGCTGCTGTCAAGGACACTTGTAACTTGCCACCGAGCTTTGGGCCGAACAATTGTCCTGCTCCAGTATCTACCAATACCTGTTTATCTCCGGTATCGATAAGAAACGCATTGATTGAGGTTTCAACAGGGTTCGTGCGGAAGTCTCTATGGAGGAGACGCTCGATCTCTGCTGAGTTCGTATTAGTTAAAACCTGATTAAGATCTTGCGGTACTGTACCATCACTAAGTGCCGTAATCGTGAATTCGCCTAACCGAAAAGAGTAAACACCAGGTACTTGAGCTTTTAGAGTTTGACCTGTAGCCATCCCCGAAGAAATATACGAGATTATAATAATCAGTACTGTGGTTATAACAGCTAAAATTGCTCTAAAAAACATGGTGTATCCTCTAAATCTTCATTTCTCTAAGTATGATTTTCAAAGTGCTGATTTTTAGTCTAAACTCCAGTGAACGATCATGGCTGAAATTTCTTCTAAGCAGTGGTTTCGACATGGATTCAGTTTGCAAAATAGCCCCACATTTCACGACTCAAGATCCGCAATTTAATCTTTGAGTTAAGGCGATCAGCTTTGCTGTGCCGTAGGCAATCGCTTTTTACAAAATGCTGTGAGAACAGTAGTGCCGTAAACAATCGCTTCACCGTGAAATTGCTCCTAATGCTCTCAATGTTGCTTTTTGAGCATTGGTCAATCCTGTGGCACCTTGAATATTCATACCTTCATACAGCCGATCGCCTTTCACCGTTTTGATACAGCGTCCCGTTGCGACATCCCACAGTTTTATGGTGCGATCGTCACTGCCACTGAATACAATTTGACCGTCAGAGCTAAAGATGACTGACCTGATCCAGCTGACATGTCCGGACATGACATGAAGGCATTCTCCCGTTTGCAGATTCCATAAGCGCACGGTTTGATCGTCACTGCCACTTGCCAATAGTTGACCATCAGGGCTAATGGCGAGAGTATACGCGGCACTGGTATGCCCTCGTAATATTCGCAGACACGCTCCGGTTTGCACATTCCACAACCGGATGGTTTGGTCAAAGCTGCCGCTCGCCAGAATCGGCTCGGTTGGATGAAATGCTAGCGTGTAAAGCCCACCCCCGTTCCCTTCTATCATCCGCAGGCAATCTCCTGTCTGCACATCCCAAAGGCGAATGGTTTGGTCAGAACTGCCACTTGCCAGCGTTTGCCCTTTGGGATCAAAAGCGATCGCCTGAATGCTACCCCGATGACCCCGTAGCACTTGCAAGCATTGACGAGTTTGCACATTCCACAGGCGTACTGTCTGGTCATAACTACTACTTCCCAGGGTTTGCCCTTTAGGGTTAAAAAGCACCGCTATTACGGGGGCATCATGAGCGATCCAGCGATCGCCCTGTCCTGTTTGCACATCCAATAGAAAAATTGAGCCATCTTGCCCATTGGTGGCGATCAATTGACCATCTGGGCTAAAGCTTAAATTTGAAACTCGGCTGGTTTCTCTATAGAGGGTTTTCCAGGGAAGCAAGCTGAGTGGATTGCCATCAACCTGCCACTGCCATAAGTGAATCGTTCCCGCTTGGCTACTACTACTGGCAAGCAGGTGGCTCATAGTGGCTGGCTCGGTTCCCGCAGGGGTAGAGTCATTCTGCTTTTGAGATGCTGCCAATGGGATGGGACTAAAACTCAAGGAGTGTTTTCCATCGGTCGTATAGCCGCTCAACGTTTTGATGCTTTGTCCGCTTGGCATCTGCCACAAGCGTACCGTTCGGTCTTGGCTAGCACTGATCAATAGCTTACCGTCTGCACTCATGGCGATGGCCAGAGTAGCGCCAGTATGCTCGGCCAGAATATTCATACAGTGTCTGTCTTGCACATTCCAAATCCGAAGGGTTTCATCATCACTGCTACTCACTAAAGTGCTACCCTCTGGACTAAATACAATGCCTCGAACCCAGTTGATATGCCCTCGAAGCGGTTTGAATTCAGGATTGGGGGAATGCGTTTTTGAATTAGATGGATGACTCCATAGTTGGATACAGCCATCAAGATCGCCACTTGCCAACCATTGACCATCTGGACTGTAACGCACACAGCGAACGCCAGAAGAATGCCCTTGCAACACATTTAAGCATTTTCCACTCTCAACATCCCAAATCCGAATCGAGGTATCGTTACTGCCGCTGGCTAAAGTTGGATAGTTGGGCGAGAAGTGAACGGAATAAACATTTTTGGTGTGTCCTTTTAAAACGTGCAAGCAGTCACCTTGTAAACTCCACACTCTCACGGTTTGATCATCACTAGCACTGGCTAACCATTGACGATTAGCGCTAAAGCTTAAAGACCAAATTCGCCCCGTGTGCCCGGCCAAAACCTGCAAGCACTCACCACTTTGCACATTCCATAACCGCACCACAGCATCATTACCGCCACTCGCCAACGTCGTGCCATCGGGACTAAATGCAACAGCCCAAACCCCACCGCTATGTCCCTCAAAAGTAGCGAGGAGTTCATGGGATGTGACATTCCACAGATACACCATCCCGCTTATATCAGCCACGGCAAAACATTGACCATCGGGGCTAATATCGACTGATGTTGCAATCCCCAAGGTTTCAGAAAAAAGGGATGTTGCTAAATTCGCATTTTGAAAATTGACTCCCGCCAAATTAATCTGTCTTAGGTCGGCTTGCCGCACCACGAGGAAAGAAAAATCGGAACCCTGCAAATCTACTTTGAGCTGCACCAGCAGATTGATCAAATTCCCTGCTGCATATCCTGCTCCATATTCTGGCTGTTGTCGCTGTTGTGCCAGGAGCAGCCTTGCTCTATCTTCAACTTCTGACACATTTCGATAAGACGATAAAAGCCATTCCATTACAGGCTGTACGATGAATCGTAATTGCATCTCTCGGATATAGTCTTTTGCCTGCACCCGAATCAATGAATGACTTTGCCATACATCAAGCTGTCGAGTTGTAAATTCTGTACAGACCTGTTGTATCAACCGTTCTGTGACATACTCCATTACAACGGGCTGCAAGAAAAATAATCCATCTGTTTTTTCGAGTAGCGATCGCCGAAGCAGCGAATTTACTTGTTGGGGAACAGTTTGTTGCGAGGCTGCACCGATAACGTTTTGACGAATCTCTGCAATCGCCATCGGCTCTCGGTGAATAGCAAACCAGTAGAGAATTTTCTGTTCCTCTACCGATAGGCGATTGAATTGGCGAGCGAGCAGATCGCGGATGTCTTCAAAGACAAAAATGCCCTGCTCAAGATAGGTTAGAACCTCTGCAACGCTGCCGTTGAACAAATCTTGCGTTGCGGCTGCCACTAACTTCAGCGCCAGAGGATTGCCGCCATAGTGATTGATCAGGATTTGCCACTGGGCAAGTGAACCTGTAAACGCTCCTTTTTGCCGAAAAATGGCGCGTCCATCATCGGGCGTGAGTCCACCCAGAACCAGCGATCGCACTACGCTCTGCTCGCCTTCCATCAACGCGATTTCCCGTGGCTTTTCGCGACTGGTCAGCAAGCAACAGCTTTGATGGGGCGTTTCGCCCAGCGTTCTTAAAAATTGCCCGTAAGCTTCATACCCAGATTGCCACAGACCAACTTGTTCACTATGCAAAATGGTTTCAGCGTTATCTAAAATCAACAGACACCGCTGCGATCGCAAATACTGCATCAATAAGACAAGCTTTTCATCCAGTGTTGCCGGGATGATCGGATCATCTCCCTGAAGTGGCATCAAAAATTTCAGCAGGCTGGTCAGGAGTTTGTCGAACGAGGGAGCATTCGCCAGCGATCGCCATACCACAACCTCAAACTCAAACTGCATCTGTAGCGCTGCTTTAACGGCGATCGTACTTTTGCCAATCCCGCCAATCCCCAGCAACCCAACCACGCGACAACGTTGGGTCACTATCCACTGCCAAAGTTGCGCCAATTCGGTTTCACGACCATAAAACACCCTAGCATCAACCGCGTTATCCCAGTCTTGTTGCGGATCTTCTCGCTGCGACTCTAACGTTTTAGAGGCTGCGACAGGGGGTGCATAATCATCCTTTGTGAGTTCCAGCCCAAATGCTTGAAAAAGGATCTCTAGCGACTGCCGATCGACACCAAGTTCGCGATTAAGGATTCGGGCGAGGGTATTGAGTGATAGTCCTGTGCGTTCGTTGAGATCCTCCTGCGTGAACCGCTTACCCCAGGTTTCCTCCGATTCTGCCTGCTGTTTTGCCGCTTGAAATCGCTGCCATCCATGAGGCGACACAATGACTCCTCGGACTCGTGCCGAGGCAACTCTACTGCGCTTGGATTTTTTGGCATTGGCATCCATAAGCAAATTGCCGATTTTAGGGCAAAGCGAGTCTTTTTTATAACGAGCTGCATCCTTTTGTGCGAATTGCAAACCACTGAATCAGGGTCTTTTTCCTGAAGAATACCACGCTTGACGATAAGTTGCGGCTTTAACTCAAGGAACTTGCGTGGGCTAAATGGAAACGGCACCAGCGTAAAGCCTTCTCTATGAGAGGCTGCGCCAACGGCATAGCTTCGCCGATACCGACGTTAGGAGCGTTGGCACTAGCCTAACTGATCGCCTTAACTAGGCGCTTAACTGGCGGATATTGAGTGGTGCAATTTGGAGAAGTTTTGCAAACTGAGTTCATGTCGCAACAGTTTACGCCATAAGCTATTTAGGAGAAAAGCCATGAACGAAACAATCTCTGTCAATGCCAAAGCTACATTAGTTCAGCCTGGTAAGGGTTCCACATATTTAGTGCTGGGTGACTTATACACCTTTCTCGCTGTGGGAGAAGATACGGGCGGAACCTATTCGTTATACGAGATAGTGATGCAACCGCAAAGCACTACACCACCCCACAGTCACGACCAAGCGGCTGAATCGCACTATATTCTTGAGGGTGAGGTTGAGTACCAGTTTGACGAACAAACTACTGTCGCAACTCAAGGAACCTACCTCTCCTTTCCTAAAGGTTTGCGCCACGGTTTCAAGAACGTCGGGTCAAAGCCTGCAAAAGTGTTGGTGATAGCTACACCTTCTGGGCCTGAGCAGTTTTTTGCAGAAGTAGGTCAGCTAGTGAACCTGCCAATGAACCCTGAACAAGAGCGCAATCAAAACCGCCCCCCTAGTCCCGCCGACATCGAAAAAGCCGTTGAAATCGCTTCGACGAACTATGGGATAAAATTTTCCTGTGAATAAAACTGCACAGGGAGAAGTTAGCGTAGTTACTCAACCTGCAAGCACTTCAAAACTTATCAGGTCAGAAGATATAAGAAAGCAGTACGTTTAATTTGTACAACTCAATGCTTTCTGATTCTTGAGTTTATTCTGCAATTCCTCATTACTAGTTACAGTTGCTGGCGGCTTTGCGATCGCACTGGCTGGCTTTTAGAGAATGACCTAGTTTTGCGATATATCCCAAAGAGGTACCACGATGAATGTCTTAGTGATCGGAGCAGCGGGCAAGACAGGAAGACAGGTGGTGAAGCAGGCCGTTGCTGCTGGCCACAGTGTGACGGTCTTCATGCGCGATAGTGCTCAATACAACGCCCCGCCTAACGTTCGCGTTCTCACTGGGGATGCAAGCGACCAAGTGACGATGTTCCACGCGACAGCCGGCCAGGACGCTGTGATCGATACAGTCGGCGGCAAGACGCCGTGGCGGAAGACGGAGATCGAACAACGGGTTGCCCGCGCCGTCGTCGCAGCCGCAAAGAAGCACGGCACACGCCGGATTATCGCGATCTCGACTCTGGGTGTGGGGGACAGCACGGCGCACGCAACACTACCGTTCCGGCTGCTGCTGCTGCCCACATTCCTGCGTGGATCTACGGCGGATAAGGCCGCCATGGAACGGGAGATCGCACAGGCAGGAGTCCCATATGTGCTAGTTCGCCCCACCGTGTTAAACGACCAGCCAGCTGTCGGCTCCGTGCGTGTGCTCGTAGGCGTAGAGAAGGGCCGACAGATAACCCGCGCCGATCTGGCCGCGTTCGTCATAGAGCAGTTGACCACGGACACGCATGTGAATCGAGCCGTTACGATTGCCAACAGCTAACATGACGTGCTCATTGACATGTTCCCTCTTACCCGACTAGCGATAAGGAGCTATAAGTCATGTCAAAATTTGAGACTTTTGCATCAAATCAACAATTTATTAATGCTTGGAGTTACTTTGCCAGCGTATGTCCTAAAGGAGAAGTTTTAGAAGCGAATGAATTAGTCATCACCTGGAGCGGTACAGACAATTTCTTTATCTAATACTGTTTTTCTTACTAAACCTGTCCGTGACAAGGCTGAGCTAGAAGCAAAAATAAAAGTGGCTTGTGATTATGCTAAAAGTTCATTTATTTTATACCTTTTGAAGTGAAAGGTTGATAATTGCCTTGATTTCACCCCAATTACGACAATACTGCGCTTGGATTTCTTGGCATTGGCATCCATAAGTAAATAGCCGATTTTAGGGCAAAGCGAATCTTTTTTATAACGGGCTGCATCGAATGGCACTAAGTTTAGTTATTTGTTGAGGCAAGCTGTTCTTGAGCGCTCTTGTGCTGGGGGAGACAAAGAAATAAGTGAATTCAACGCTATTTCAGTATTGATCAATACAAGTTTTCCTCTTTACTCCCCCAGCCTCCCCAGCTTTTCTTAGTGCCATTCCGGGCTGCATCCTTTTGTACGAATTGCAAACTACTGAATCAGTGCCTTTTTTCCTGAAGAATACGACGCTTGACGATAAGTTGCAGCTTTAACTCAAGGAACTTGCGTGGACTAAATCGAATGTCTGTTGAAGAATGAGAACAACAAGGTAAATGTCGAGTCAGCGCAATCGTTGCCTTGAACCCAACCCATACCGATTCAGGAGGAATCCCATGCCACAGTCAATCAACGCAGAACGACTTATCTTAGTCACAGGAGCTACAGGCAATCAGGGAAGCGCGATCGCCCGTCATCTTTTGCAACGCGGCAATTTCAAGGTTCGCGCCTTGGTGCGTGACCCAAACAAGCCTGCATCTGTTGCCCTTGAGCAAGCAGGCGCAGAACTCGTAGTCGGGGATCTCAACGATCGCGCTTCCCTTGATCGCGCTTTGCAAGGTGCCTACGGCGTTTTTTCGCTACAGATATTTCAAGATGGATTAGACACCGAAATCCGTCAGGGCAAAGCGGTTGCAGACGCGGCTTCATCGGCGGGCATCCAGCACTTCGTCTACAGTTCGGTGGGTAGCGCCGAACGCAACACGGGCATTCCGCATTTCGACAGCAAGTTTCAAGTTGAAGAATACATCCGAGCGAGCAAGTTGCCCTACACAATCCTGCGACCCGTTTTCTTCTTCTACAATTACAACATGATGCGCCCGATGGTTGAAACTGGAACGCTCTTTCAGCCATTGAGTCCTGAGACGAAGTTGCAGCAGCTTTCTGAAGAAGATTACGGGGAGATGGTCGCTGATGTATTTGATCGCCCCGCAGACTTCATGAAGGGCGAAATTGAACTTGCCAGTGTGGACATGACCATGCCGGAAATCGCTGCTGCGTTCAGCCGTGTTTTAGGAAAAACCGTCAAATACCAACAAATTCCGTTTGAAGCGTTTGAGCAGCAAATTGGAGAGGAATTGACTATCATGTATCGCTGGTTTGAGAACGTCGGCTACGCAGCGGATTTAGCACAGTTGAAACGTGATTTTCCTGCTCCAACCGACTTTGAATCTTATTTACGCGACCACGACTGGCAAAACCAACCGTGATCGCGTCCGATGTCGGGTCGATGATTCTTTGAATACCACTAAATATAAGAGACGATTTCTTGGCATTGGCATCCACAAGTAAATTGCCGATTTTAGGGCAAAGCGAATCTTTTTTATAACGGGCTGCATCCTTTTGTACGAATTGCAAACCACTGGATCAGGGTATTTTTTCCTGAAGAATACCACGCTTGACGATAAGTTGCAGCTTTAACTCAAGGAACTTGCGTGGGCTAAATCGAATGTCTGTTGAAGAATGAGAACAACGAGGTAAATGTCGAGTCAGCAACTTCGCTCACCTTGAATCTAACCCATACCGATTTAGGAGAAATCTCATGAGCACAATCACAACGCAAGATGGCACACAGATTTACTACAAAGATTGGGGTACAGGACAACCCGTTGTCTTCAGCCACGGTTGGCCTCTGAATTCTGATAGTTGGGAAGCTCAAATGCTGTTTTTAGCAAACCACGGGTTTCGGGCGGTCGCTCATGATCGCCGAGGACATGGGCGATCAAGCCAACCCTGGAACGGCAACGAGATGAATACCTATGCCGACGATCTCGCAGAGCTAATCGAAAGCCTGGATCTCAAAGAGGCGGCGTTATTTGGATTCTCGACGGGTGGCGGTGAAGTTGCTCGCTATATCGGTCGCCACGGCACAGCAAGAGTTGCCAAAGCCGCGCTAATCTCTGCCGTTCCGCCGCTGATGCTGAAGACAGAGAATAATCCTGACGGACTGCCGATCGACGTGTTTGACGGGCTTCGCACTGGTTCTCTTGCTGACCGATCGCAACTCTACAAGGATCTTGCTAGCGGCCCATTCTTCGGCTTCAACCGTCCGGGTGCTAAAGTCTCCCAAGGTATGATCGACTGCTTCTGGCTTCAGGGAATGCAGGCGGGTCACAAAAACGCCTTCGACTGCATCAAGGCATTCTCTGAAACGGACTTTACCCAGGATCTCAAAAAGTTCGACGTGCCGACGCTGATCATCCACGGCGATGATGATCAGATCGTGCCAATCGGTGCTGCCGCGATCACCGCCGCCAAACTGGTGAAGAATGTCACTCTGAAAATCTATCCAGGCGCACCCCACGGTTTAACCGATACGCACAAGGAACAACTCAACAACGACCTTTTATCGTTCCTCAAAGACTGATACCAGACGTTGATGTGAGACATCTTTCTCAGAGGGATGAACCCCGGTGTAAGCATTGGCAATCATTCGTCGCCAGCATTGGGGACTGTATTCAACAAAGAGATTCAGCGATCGCCACGAGAAACTGGAACGTTTAATCCTTCACTCGTATCAACTTTAAAGCAGAGGTAAGAATGATCACACTTGAGAACAAAGTCGCTTTAGTCACTGGAGGCACGTCAGGAATCGGTAAAGCGACCGCTTTGGCACTGGGAACCGCAGGTGCAAAGGTTGTTTTTTCAGGCAGACGCGACCTAGAAGGAGAGGCAACCGCTGCAATGATTCGTCATGCTGGCGCTGAATGTTTATTTGTACGTTCAGATGTATCGAGTGAGGAAGATATCAAAGCGTTAGTGCAGAAGACAATTGAGACTTACGGACGCCTCGATTGTGCCTTCAATAATGCAGGGATTGATCTACCTCCAAAACCCCTGCATGAACAATTGATCGAAGACTTTGACAAACTCATGGCAATTAACGTGCGGGGACTCTTTTTGTGTATGAAACATGAGATTGGGCAAATGCTGTCTCAAGGATCTGGAGTGATTGTCAATAACTCTTCAGTCGGAGGTTTAGTTTCGTTTCCAGGGGTATCTATTTACAGCGCGAGTAAACATACGGTAATGGGGCTGACACGAGGGGCAGCGCTCGACTATGCCAAACAGGGTATTCGGATCAATGCGATTAATCCTGGCTTGATTGCGACTGAGATGACGGATGACAGGTTGGGCAGCACGGCAAATGCTTTAGCGTCTATGGTGCCAATGGGACGCATGGGTCAGGCAGAAGAAATCGCTCAAGCCGTGGTTTTTCTCTGCTCTGATGCTGCCAGCTACATTACTGGCCAACCTCTGGTCGTAGATGGCGGATTCACAGCGAGCTGATCAAGATAATCAAAATCAGGGCTACTATCTCGTCGAGGAGGCGTGGAGCAGTTTCCGCCAAATCTGTTGACCCAAACCCTGAAACCGCCAACATCTGATCCTCTCGCTGCGGCCAAACTTGTGAAGAATGCCACTTTAAAAATCTATCCAGGCGCACCCCACGGTTTAACCGACACGCACAAGTAACAACTCAACAACGACCTTCTATCGTTCCTCAAGGACTGACACTAGACGCTGCTGTGAGACATCTTTCTCAGAGGGATGAACCCCGGTGTAAGCATTGGCAATTATTCGCCGCAAGCATTGGGGACTGTATTCAAAGAGATTCAAGTTTAGGAGTAGAACCCATGAAATTAAAGCCGATCAGTCAGCAAGTAGTCGCCATCGTTGGCGCTTCTAGTGGAATTGGCAGAGAAACAGCCCTGCGGTTTGCCAAAAAAGGCGCAAAGGTTGTTGTTGCTGCTCGTAGCGAGTCGGGGTTGGCAACGTTGGTGGAGGAGATTAAGCAGTTGGGTGGAGAAGCGATCGCCGTCATTGCCGATGTCAGCGAATTTGAACAGGTGAAAGCGATCGCCGATCAGACCATTGCCACTTACGGACGACTCGATACCTGGGTACATCTGTCTGGAACCAGCATCGTTGCACCGTTTGACCAAATAACACCGGAAGAATTTAGAAGAGTCATTGATGTCAACCTGAATGGACAGGCCTATGGCGCAATGGTGGCTCTACCGCACCTCAAACAAGGCGGCGGCGCACTCATTCATGTTTCCTCGTTAGCGGCGAGAGTTCCGTTTCCCTTGCAAAGTGCGTATGCAGCTTCCAAGCATGGTATGTCAGGCTTTTTAGACTCCCTGCGAATTGAATTGCAGCACCAAAAACAGCCAATCAGCGTTACGAATGTGATGCCCGCCATCACGAATACCCCCATTTTCAACAAAATTCGGACAAAGCTGGGAGTAGCGCCTGCTGGGTTACCACCTTACAACAAACCCAGCACCGTTGCCGATGCCATTTTATATGTGGCCCAACATCCTACTCGTGACTTTGTTGTGGGTGATATGGGGCGAATATTAGAGATGCTGCAACGCATTGCCCCGTCGATTGTTGATCGCTTATTTCTTCGGGTTGGCTTTACCGCTCAACTGACTGGTGAGCCAAAATTGGCAGATGCACCCGACAACCTATATGCCCCAATCTCTGGTTACGACACCGTAGAGGGTGACTTTGGCAATTTGAGTGTACCCAGCTTCACGGATTGGCTAGATAGAAACCCGCCGTTTAAGTGGGGCGCGATCACAATAGTTGCTGCCTGCGGATTGATTGCCATGCTGGGGGGCATTTCAGGCTAAAAACCGTGTTGTCATGGTGTCCGAACATGGCATGACGATTGGTTCCAGGCTAATTAACCTCTGTAGCGTTGGCTCCATGCGGTTGCGATCGCCTAACCCACTCGATGGTAGGTTTCAATTTTTTCTTACTGCCAACTCAAATTCATGCTGACCGGCTGGAGCCGCGATTTAGTGTTGTGTTCAGATGGTTCTGCCGAATTAGCTCATGAGCAACGACAGCAGTTATCAAATTGGGGGGTTCAGCTACGTAAAGAAAAAATTGCTCGACTCGAACATCAAGACGACAAACTAACAGGGATCGTCTTTACGAACAATAAAGTGCTGCCCCGTCGCGGTATATTGCTGCGCCCTCGATCGCATCAGCACAGCCATCTAGCCACAAAGTTAGGTTGTAAACTTGGCAGCGATGACATTGTACAAGTGGATGAAACTAAGCAAACCTTGATTCCTGGACTCTATGCGGTGGGCGATGTGTCTAGCCCTTATTCACAGATCGCCGTAGCAGTCGCGAGTGGGACGATCGCTGCTGTTTCCATCAATCACACTTTGACTGAAGAAAATCTGGTTCATCGCCTGCCCATTTGTACAGACTGGGGTAATTATTCTACATCCTGGCTTATGCGTCATCGGTTGGGGTTGAGGGCGGTGTTGACGGATTTAATCGATGGCGTTGAGATTAAGGGAGATGAACCAATGATTGAAGCATTGGCAGATTTCTCCAAGCGGAATGTCCCGCATATCAAGGGTATTCTCAACTTGACTATCCCACTTGATGAAACCCCAGTATGGATTTTAAGCCAGTATCTTTTACAACTTGGGTTGTCTGCTGAGTCGAGGCGGCCTGTTGAGAATGGACAACGGGTTCGGTATTATCGACTGAATACTGATGATGTGGTGTTTGCTCAGAAGGTTTTGGAGTACCGTCAAAGGCAGCGTGAGTCAAAGGAGCGAAGACGGCAGGAGGAACGGGAACATCAGGCAGCTCATGCGGCTAGGATGCAGGCTATGTATAGCATCAACCCTCCGTCCACCCCCCCCATTAATGAAGATGGAAGTAATAATCGGGGGGGTCTGGACGGACACGAAAACCCCTGTGATTCTTGGTGGCAGCAGGTTAAATATTATGCCCAATTAGTGATTCAGAGGGTGGAGTATGGGGTGGAATCGGTTAAAGAATTCCTCAGTACGCTAACGAGCGACGAGCGTTGGGGCGTGATGTTGGAGTTTGATGAGGTTGAGCCTCTTAAATTTGGCCAGTTGGTGGCAGATGCTCCCGATTGGGTGGAGTGGATGGGGTAATTTGTTGGGTTTTGGCAGTGTTCGTCTAGCTGTTTCCACAGTCAGTAAAAGCACCCAAGTTTCTCTGAGGAAAAATGAGTGCTAATAAATAACAACATTACAAAAATTATCTATCTGCCCTGATAGACCGAAGTAGCTATAACAGTAATAGTCATTGCGTAAATAAACTGCAAGCAAAGTGACAAATGTTTTGTTAATAATGCTACTTACAGCAGTTGAAGATGCTAACTGTGCAGCATCGACGGGGGCAAGAAGTTAGGGGGACGACTTGGAAAGCAATCACAACTCCATTGCGTGCCCACATGATTACAAGCCACTAAATCTCCCGATTCAGTGCGGGCTTTGAACCCTTGGGCGTTACCGCACATGACTTGCCACAGGAGTAATAGGACAAAGGGAAAAGTTTAAATAGCATTGTCTGCTTGCCTCCCCTTACCCTGATCTCTCCCTCCCTTTGTCCTCTTCTGGTCAGTTCTGAATCAATTCAATTATCCTCAATATTGCTTATATAAATGAAATGTTTTTTTTCAGTTGTCAGAAATAGAGGAGCACTGTATACTAGGTTTTAAAACTCAAATACAGCAGAAATACATTTAATAACCTGATACATTTGGAAAAGCCTCCTTCTGCTATGTCTAAGCTGTCCTTAGTTGAATGGCACTAAGTTAAGCTGAAGGGTATGCAGCGTAAAGATTACAGAGGAGTAGGAAGAGAAGTTGCCAGGAGGAGCCACTGACGGGTACGTAGGGGTTTCACGCCACTCCCCTCAAGTCAAGCAGCCGCTTGCGGGGGTGGCTCCCCAAGTGGAGCAAGTGGCGTTGGTTTCCCTCCAAGCAAACTTCGGGGGGCAGGGCGCAGAGGGGAATTTCTAAATATCCATTCGTATGCTTAAAACTTCTTCTTTCCCCCCTGCACAAGCGCACAAGCGCACCCCTGCTGTCGAGGGCGATTTTCCCTTTTCAAGCGTGCCATTCGTCCTTAGTTATAGAGATTATTGGGAGTTACCTAACCAAAATAGCCACATATATAGCTGCCAATTAAGCGTTTTAACTTCCAATAGAAGTTAAAAATTACCGAAACCTATGTCGTTCCAAGGTTTAATACAACTTAAATTCTGATTAAGTTGTTGCTCCCTCCAAATGTGCCCCTATGCGAAAACCTGCCAAAAAAAATAGAATCTAAGGGGCTTCCAAGTAAAAAAATATCCCATCGCTCTTATGCCAGGGAGCAATTGAGACCAGCCCCTGTCTTGGTGAGTCCACTTGCCGTCTTGGTGGTTCCCGTCACGATGGCAAAGTAGCGAACCTGAAGGGCGGTCTCCGTCACGTACGCGGAGCGGCTTCCCGTCAGGGTAGGGGGATTGGCACTCACGCAGCGTATGATTCGCCCGAAGGGGAGCAGGGCAAGGGAAAGCCGCTTTGAAAGAGTGAAATTGGATAATTTATTTTTTGGAGTTCCCTAACCTCAATTTATGTAATATTCAATAACCACTTCAGAGCGTTATCGATTAGTACACAGATTTTTTCTCATACTGCTTGGACTGTTTACAGATCAACATTTAAAGGTGTATTTTATGCAAGTCAATAATTTGTTGTTTCCTCTTGCTGGGGCAGCAGTAACCACTTTACTCACTGTTGGAATGCCTTCGGTTCATGCTGAACCAATTGCGATCAGCAATCCTAGTTTTGAGTCTCCTTCTGTTTTTAATGGGTCTTTTAATATTGCAAACATAACTGGTTGGTCAGTAATTAATACTGGCAATCCGGGAGTATTTAACCCTTCTTCTAACTCATTTAATTCTGTACTTGATGGAATCCAAACGCTCTACAGCAATGGTGCGACTGTATATCAAACACTTCCAACTACCTTAGCTCCGAACACGATATACACCTTGGGCATATCCGTAGGACGAAGATTGGATTTTACAACCTTTCCCGGCTTTACTATTGAGTTGCGTGCTGGCAACACTGTACTCGCCTCTGCCAATCAGACTAATATCCCAGTTCCAAGCCCAGGTAAATTCGAGAGGTTAACTCTTACATACATCAGCCCTAGTAGCGTTCCTGTAGGGCAACCTCTAGAGATACGTTTGAAATCAGCTGGTGCCCAGACCAACTTTGACTTCGTGACGTTAGATGCCCGTCGTTATTCACCCAGAACTATTTCAGAATAGAGAACAAATTCCGTTATCTTCAAAATGTTGCTCAGGGTTAGAATAGCTCACGGATTCGTACTGACCCTTCTCCTCAATTTTTTCCTATCCAGAAACTACTCGACAAGATTGATTTGAAGTTGTCTGACATCGGTCGGTTGGGGCCCTTGGGGAAAGTGGGAGTGCGTTTATCGGTTTGTTCCAGCCGATGAGGAGTGTGATGTGATTTTCGGACATTGGTTCAGTCGGGATGAAGCATCAAACCAATTCGCAATTAATAAGGAAGCAAATCGCAGTTATCTATAATTGCGTTAGCAAAACCTTAACGACGAAGGAGCGTCACTGCGAATTGTTTGGTGTCAGGCACTAATAATATAGATATAAATACACCAGCCCTTAACACATCCGACACTCCCCAAACACTAAATGAGGCTGTGGGGGCTGCTAAGGGGTGTTACTGCGATGCAACAGGGTTTTAGACGAATGGCACTAATATAACGCTAAATCCTTTATTTATAAGGCTTTTGGGTGTAGGGTGTGGGGTGTAGTGACGTTCGCGCCAGCGTTGCGTAGCAAAGAAGTTTATTAATGTTCGCACTTTGACAAAAGAGGGATAAGTCTAAGGGGACAGGCAGGCATGGGAGGAGAACGCCAAGAAACTCAACTTCTCCATCATTACATTTTGAGTACTACTAAGATTTTAAAAGGTCTATCCCATGAGATAGTGTTAATCAATTTTTGCTACAACTAGAATTAAGGGAAGCGGAAGAGTTAATTGAAAACTGGTATGAAGTTGAACTAAATTTGTTTCTTCAAGTGCTCGCAACTTCATTCTATAACACCTAAAATAGAAAGTGGACTTGAATTTAGATTCTCATTTTTCTGTCAATGCGTAAGTTTTTTATTTAATAGAAATTTAGCAAATGTCTAGTCGAAGCATTAAGCAGATATTTTTCCCAACACCATCTCTTAATAATGTGAAATCTACTGATAAATTAATATAAATCCTAAATTTACCTGAGTTCGACGAAACTAAAAAACAGCAGCCAGGAAAATAGGTAAACCTTTAAAATAATATTTAAAGTAGGTTTTTCTCTTGGTAGGTGTAAGCAACTAGTCCAGCGAAAAGATTAACCATAAAGTTAAGTACACTCCCATGCCTTGAGTGCTCAAAGCAGCAAATGTTCTTAAGTTGGTCATTGACCGACTCAATTACAACTCGCTTACGGAGCAAGATTTTATCCATCAAGGGAACCAACTCACTTTTTCATCTTCTTTTTGAATTTTATGATTAGCTGCAAGCTTCGCTCGTAAGGCTCCCCAAAAAGTTTGTGTGAAATCTAACCTCTATCACCAAAGAGGTTACCCACAATATCTTGTGTCATCTCTGGTACCGGAGTACGGTCATCAACATTAGCTGCTTACCGCCTTGGTACCGCTCGACCCCCAATCTAAAAAATATGCAGCTTATAAGAAAAATGATGTAAAAAAATTCCCATTAATTTTTAAATATTATGGCTCAAAATTCAATTTTTTCAGGGACTCCTCCACAGAATTTAGCTAATCACCAATCTGACAACTATCCATTAGAAGTAAATTATAAAGATTGGGAATTAAGAATGGCAAAATTAGTTGGTTTGGAAGAAGAATCTTTATCTGCTGATGCTGAAGTATTAGAAGAATCAGCTAATTTGCAGCCATTATCATCTCAACCAATAGAAGAGAAGACTAAACAATCATTCTCATCTAATGCCTTTGGTAAGTTAGGCTTGGTAGGTACTGCTACTTTAGTTATAGTTTTATTTACTGGCGGGTTCTTATCACAGTTGATGAGTAGTAATGATCAAAAACCAAAAAACAATAATGTTGTTTCTCTAGAAATACAATCGCCAACAAAACAGCAATCCAGAGAATCAGATTTAGAGGAAAAAGTAGAGACTTTAAAAACAAAATTAGCCCTGAGTGAACAAGCAGTGGCTGTGAAATTAGCACAACAACAAATTAGAAGCGGGAAACTGATGTCGCCTTCTGAGTTAGCAGCTCAACAAAACTCACAGCTTGATGCTTCTCGATCTAAAAGAACAGTGGTACAAAAAACACCAACACCGATGTCAACAGTTTACGTACCTCGAACAGTCACAGTTGAGCGCATTGTTAGATATCCCTATCCTCAACAATCTTTTGCTCAATCTTCACCACCACCCCAACCAATAATTGTTCAACTACAAACTCAACCATTAGTTGATGTAACTCCACGACCTACATCAAACCCACTCCAAGATTTGGCAAGGTTAGCAAAGTTAGGTAGCTATGGACAGGTGAGTGTTACTGAGCAACCTAATATAAATGTAACTTCTCAGCAAGAGACAAACAATGGACAGGGGGAACAACAGATAACAAATCCCAACCCAGAACAACTACCAAAGCAGCAAACTTCTAGAGCGAACCAAGTAGCACAGCAGAGTCCAAAATCTCTAGCTGTCGGCAGCCATGCTAAAGCTGTGTTGGCGACAGCTGTATTTGGAGAAACGTCTAAATCCGCAAATGGCAATAACACAAATGTATTTGTAGTGCGTTTGCAAGAACCATTAAAATCTGTAGATGGTGCGATCGCTGTCCCTGCCAATACTGAATTATTAACTCAAATGAGTTCTGTTTCGGATCAAGGCTTGGTACAGCTAGACGTAATCAAAGTTATTTTGCAAGCTCAAGGCAAACTCACACAAAGGGACATACCACGAAATACGCTGATGATTCGTGCTCCCCAAGGTAAACCTCTAACCGCAAACCAATTTCCTGATCGGGGGTCATCTATTGCCAGTATGGATCTAGGACTATTTGTTTTAGGTGGTCTTGGCAAAGCAGCAGAGTTAATTAACCGTACTGAGTCCCAAGTTGTTACTACAAGTGGTTCTAGTACTATCGTTAGCAATACCAACCCTCAACGCAATATCTTGGCTGGAGTTTTTGAAGGTGGTATGAACACTGTAGTTCCTCAAATTGCCCAACGTAATCAACAAGCAATCTCTCAGATAACTCAACGAACTAACGTTTGGTTTTTACCAGCCGGCACAGCAGTTGACATCTATGTCAATCAATCCATGCAATTTTAGTAGACCGAAAAGTTCTGCGATCACCCATTCGCTTTTGCAGTTGAGTTTTAATTTCTTTCTCCCTTCAAAAATCAGCGAACGTACAGTAAATATTATGCCCAGTTAGCGATTCAGAGGCTGGAGTATGGAGTGGAATCGGTCAAAGAGTTCCTTAGTACCCTAACGAGTGATGAACGTTGGGGCGTGATGCTGGAGTTTGAGGAGATGGAAGGAGAGAAATATGGGCAAATGATAGCCATTGCCCCGAATGTCACGAAGATAAGCTGGGGGAGCTGGGGAGGCTGGGGAAGTAAAGAGTAATTTTTAGTAACTCTTAATACTATAAAACCCAAGAATACACTTATTTTTTTGTCTCCCCCAGCACCCCCTGCTCCCCCCGCTCCCCCAACTTGCCTCAACAAGTAACTAAACTTAGTGCCATTCGATTTGTACTCGTCGTGTCACAGTAGTATTTATGATGTTTGCTTGCTCGTCTTTTTGAAAGTATTTCATGAACGAGTAAACTTTTCCTACCTAAAAATTTTTTGGACAACCCGTACATCTTTGCACTGTCTAGAGTTAGGCATAGCATACTTTACTGCCACAGGCATCCCAACAACCCTCCTGGCGTAACCAGGAACAAACTTCATTAGTGATCGCAACACTTCATCAAGAACAATCGCCTGCCCCGTCCCGACAATGTTTAATGGCTTTAGAATCTGTAGCGCTTATCCTGTATGGCTTTGAGCTTTTCTTAGTGCCATTCGATATCAAACCAAGTAACATTTTACTGACCAATCGTTCTGTCCAAAGTCCAATACAAATGGTATTACTCTAAGAAATTTGGCTGGGGAGTAGTAACGCCATTACGACCAACTGCGGGTATTTCCACTAGCTGATCTGTAGCTGTAGCAGTTCCATTAGTATTGCCACTGGCAGTCACTGAACTTTGATTGCCCGGATGTCCATTAGGGATGAACAATTGCGGATGATCAAAAGGTTCTTGTTCAAGGAGAACTCGCCGATCCGTAAGTCCGTTTCTTAAGAAAGCGACCAAATCAGCTTTTTGAGCATCGGTTAAGTTCAACGGTGTTACACCACCACCGTCATCACCTCGACCACGATTGTAAAAGTCTACTACTTGCTCTAGAGTTGCCATCCCACCGTTATGCATATACGGTGCTGTCAAGCCAATGTTACGCAGGGCAGGTGTTTTGAACAGTGATGTGGTAGTGTTTCCGGCTCCTGGGTCATCTAAGGCAGGTCTGACACCGTAGTTAGGAATGAAGCCGTTAGTAAAATTATTAATCAGCGGGTCACTTGAATCAGTTGAAGCTACTCCTGCGGTTCTTCTCAGCGAAGCGCTGGTGAATTCTGGAATCGTATGGCAGAAGTTACAATTACCGCCGCCATTAGCTGGATTATTGACAAATACAGCCAGACCGCTTTTTTCCTGAGCGGTGAGAGCATTGGTATTTCCCGCTTGGAATTGATCAAAAGGTGTCTTGTCAGACACAAGAGTAGACATATACTTTTGCATTGCTAACCCAGAGAATAAAGAGAAGTTCCAATCCCTGAGCGAAAACTGATTTGCAGGTAAAGTTTGTCCTTCCTCACTCTCATTAACATCATCATTTTTAGCGAGGATTGTTGGTGTTCCATTAGTCTCAACTTGAATGATTGACTTTGACTTCCACCATTCCTTCTTAAAGGCTTTCCGAATCAGCTGATCATAGGATGCGGTTTTCAGACCGGGCTGAGGGAATCGACTCTCAGCTCCTAAAACACTGTCTTGCTGATGTACAAGTTGTTTACCCAAAGGTCTGAGGCTTTTGATCTTCTGACCTTTTTTTCGCAGAAACTTAGCACCGACTTCAGGTAAGGTACGACCATTAGCAGATGTCTCAAATGGACTCAATAGTGGCCCAGTTACTAGGGAAGCTAAAGAGGAATTGTTGAGCGAAACGGAAACAGCAGTTAGTTGGTTTTGTTTGATAGCTTTGTAAACTTTAGCACTAGGGTCTGCTGCTCCATTTATATTCACCCCATTGAAGGTTTCTTTGGCGCGACCATCCCAAAACTGGAGTTTGTTGAAGATTGCATTAATTACCGTTGGGGTATTACGCGGCTCAACTCGGCGCACATTAATTCCATTGACTTGAAAGCCATCTGGATCTGGCTCAGATGTAGTCGAATCCACTGCTTGACCTGGAACAGTGTTCTTAATAACACTGTAAAACACACCTTGGGATGAGGCGACATCGTTAGTGTCAGAAATAACTGTACTCTTTCGAGAGTTAGGATCTGCCAGTTTGTGAAATGGAAAATCTGCTGGTGTGAGTTGATAGTTTGCACCACCACCTACCTGAAAAGTTATATCTTTGAGTGATGCCAAAACACCAGGACTGATTTGATTCTTTGATCTGTTATCAACTCCCGCATGAAAGTGACAACTAGCACAGGACTGAATGCCATCACTACCAAGTTGCATATCCCAGAATAGGGCTTTTCCTAGTTTGAGTAGGGCTGTCTGGTCGTCAACAAAGTCTGTGAGATTGCTTGGTTGAGCCACTGCTGTCAAGAGTGGTGGGTTTGCCGGGGTTGCGTCTGCTGGTGTAACCGGTGGTAAACTGGTTATGTTATTTAGGGGAGCCGGGTTGGGTGTTACTTGCGCGGATACGATACCTCCACCAGCGATCGCCAGAGAAACCATGACCAAAATTGCCAGAGGGCGTGAATATCTTGATATTCTTCTGGTTTTATACTTTAAATAAATCCAAAAGAGCATTGAAATCAGCAAGATTAATATTACTAATGCGCTATTTGAGTGAATCATAATACCTCGCTATACTTATGGAAACTATGAGTTTGAGGCTGACTTAGAAAGACTCAGTAGTCCTTTAGATAGCAATAAAAGTACTGCCAAATGAACCAATAGTAATGGTTTGGGATTGTTTCGCCTCCTTTGATTGCGCTCGCACTGATTTGTACCAATAATATTGGGAGGAACTATCAGTTTACTCATACGAATTCATCCTTATATTTAATGTTGTGTAAAGCTTGAGCAAAATTTTCAAAACATCAGCTACACTTATTCCACTTTGATGAAATACAGGTTTACCAAATGAAGAAATTTGGCTCAGAGACTTTTTTACTTCATTCAAAATTTTGTTATCTGCTAGTGTCAAAACAATTTGCCGTTACAATTTTAGGGAGCTTGAACTCACCACCGATTGAAGACCACTGAATCAAAGATTAGTGGCGGCTTGAAATCCACAAATTATCCAAATATTCAAGTGGATGGAAGTGTATTTAATTGCAAATTGCGAGCGGGAGCAGCCTTAGCGATGTACTTTAATGTCTAAGCAAGCTACGCGTAGACCTACGTTGACAGGAAAAGTATCACTGCGCTCTTGAAATTGTTTTGCTCAACTTCAACAGTTATTTTTATGCTTGATGGGAATAAAGATATAAAAGTAAATAACTTTACTTTAAACTGATATTAGCTGTATGCATTAGATTTATTCTACTTAGTGAACTTGAGCAATTCTCAGCTTTCCATGAAAATATTTGTTGTACCCTGACGAAGCTTTGACTTCAGCATTTATTAATATTTATTAGTTAAAGAATAGATATAGCTTACCCGGGAAAGCTATCACCTCGGAGCATGGATGAGAATTTGTTACGCCGCCGGATGTGGTGACCGAACGAGATAAGTCGGAACGCGTTAGCGAAGCTGGGCGGTACGCACCTCGCCTACCTATATGTACTGACTGGGGCAATCATTCTACGTCTTGGTTAATGCGTCATCGGCTGGGATTGAGGGCGGTCTTGACAAACTTGATGGATGGGGTTGAGATTAAAGGGGATGAGGCGATGATTGAAGCATTGGCAGATTTCTCTAAACGGAATGTAGCGCATATCAAAGGTATTCTCAATTTGACCATTCCACCTGATGAATCTCCCGCATGGATTTTGAGCCAGTATCTTTTACAACTTGGATTATCAACTGAGTTCCGTCGTCCCGTTGAGGATGGCAAACGGGTTCGGTACTATCGACTGAATACTGATGATGTTGCTTTTGCAAAGCGGGTTTTGGAGTATCGCCAACGACAGCGAGAGGAGAAACAAAGGAGGCGGCAGACAGAACAGGAGAAACACGCGGCTTATACGGCTATAATGCAGACTATTTATGGCATCAACGCTCCGTCCACACCCCCCATTAATGAAGATGGAAGTAATAATCAGGGGGGTATGGACGCGGCACTTGAAGCTGGGGAAGCTGGGGAGGCTGGGGAAGAAAGAGAGTTGTTAAACGACTTTTCTCTCCCCCCGCTGCACCTCTCCCCCTGCTCCCCCTGCTCTTTCTTATTGGGGGGTATGGACGGCGATGAGAGCGGAAGTGATTCTTGGTGGCAGCAGGTTAAATCCTATACTGCAATGTTCATGGAACAGGTAAAAATTGGGGTTGATGCAGTCAAAGAGTTTTTGAGTTCCCTGACAAGTGACGAGCGATGGGGGGTGATGGTAGAGATGGAAGAGCAAGAGCCTGTGATGTTTGGTCAATTGGTGGCTGTGGCTCCCGATTGGGTGCAATGGATGGGGTAAAAAGTTAAAAAATTGCTTTACTTTTGCTTTGTAGCAGTTCTCTTGCGCCCCTTGAGCAGACGAACACTAAAGCAGACTTAACTATTAACTATCCAACATCGGCTCGTAGAGTACGGCTTCCTCCTGTTCGTTTGGATCGTTGCGAGCAGCTAGTACATAAACGGGTTCTATTGCACTCAGATTCCGAGGTTGATGCGGAACACCTGGGGGAGTAAAAACGAAATCCCCTGTTTCACACACTTGGCATTGCTTTAGTCCTTGCCCATAAAAGACTTCAACCCGACCCTTGAGAATATAAATTGCCGTTTCATGATCTGGGTGAAAGTGTGGCTCGGCAATTCCTCCAGGAGGAATAATCACGAGATTCATGGAAATTCCCTTCGCACCCGTTGTATTTCCACTGATCCCAACAAAATGCGATAACCGTTCGCCAGCCAGTGTTGCGGCATCTGGGCGCACAATAACTACCTCGTCGGTTGGCTTTTGCTTGAAAGATTCATGGGGAGCAGGAGAATTGATAGATATATTTTTAATCATAAAGTCCTTTGTGAGATGATTTGGTACAACTGGGCTTCTCAATTGCATGAAAATCAGTTGAATCAACAGCGATACAACATACTACCCATTCAAATAAGACTATTTCCGAATGTCCAGTAGATATGTTTTTAATTTCGCATTAGTGAGATGACTATTTCACAGACCCAGCCGCAGATATTTCGTCAATTGGTGGCGATGGCTCTCGATTGGGGGAAGTGATTGGGGTGAGTTGCACCCGTTGAGGAGCGATCGCACGAGAGTCAGGAACTTTAGACTCATTTCCTTGACTGTCAGCCGTTTTTGTCAACAAGTTTTAAGAACTTTATCAATTTCAGAAATACAAAAGAATCAGCCTGAAGTAATTTTCCAAATTTCTCAATCAATAAATTTTGTATTTAGCTCTTTTGTAGGGCTAGGAAGGAATTATGCCATCAGGAATGATGATCCAAGGGCAATGGACAACTGATCACACTGATAACACTGAATTAGATTTTAATGGTAAACCGAGACCAACAACATTTCACAAACGCGTAAGTGCCGATGGAAACAGTGGGTTTAAGGCGGAAGCAGGACGCTATCACCTCTACGTTTCCTTGGCTTGTCCGTGGGCACATCGCACCTTAATCATGCGAGAACTTAAAGGCTTGAATGATGCGATCTCGATCTCTATTGTCGATCCAATTATGAGTGACAAGGGATGGATGTTTACTCAAGCGCCTGGAGCCATCCCTGACTGGGTAAATCACGCTCAATATTTGCAAGAAATTTATCTCAAAGCCGAACCGCTATATACGGGACGAGTTACGGTTCCGGTGTTGTGGGATAAGCAAACTCAAACAATTGTCAACAATGAATCTCTTGAAATCATTCGGATGTTTGACGTGGAGTTTGCTTCTATAGCAACACAGAAATTAGACTTATACCCACGCAACTTACAACGTCAGATTGATGAAACGATCAATGCGATTTATCTGCCAATTAATGCTGGTGTCTATCGCTGTGGTTTTGCAACTAAGCAAGCAGCTTATGAGGATGCAGTCACTGAACTATTCGAGAATTTAGATTATTGGGAAACTGTTTTGAGCAAACAGCGATATCTATGTGGTCATCAACTGACGGAAGCCGATATTTGTATGTTTACTACCCTGTATCGCTTTGATTCGGTATACTATGGTCACTTTAAGTGTAATTTGCGGCGCATTCTCGACTATCCCAACCTCTGGAATTATCTCAAGGATTTATATCAGCATCCTGGGTTTAAAGTAACATGCAATCTAGACTATACAAAGCGTGCTTATTACATGAGTATGACTGAGATCAATCCAAATCAAATTGTACCGAAGGGGCCAATCATTGACTTTGATGAAATACACGATCGCGCTCGCTTCAAAAACGCTTAGTCACGCTTTTATACTCATCTTTAACACTTGTAGTTACCGTCAAATACACAGTGAAAATTTGTTTGCAAGCGCAAAGTAATTTCTTTTTAGATGAGCCTAAATAATTCATCTGTCAAAGAGTTTCTCTCCCGCCTCACGAGTGATGAATTCCCCGGAGTGATGGTGGAGATAGAAGAAAACCAACCACAGATGTTTGGTCAATTGGTGGCTGTAGCTCCCGATTGGGTGGAGTGGGTAGGGTAATTTTCGATCTGAAAACGGCATTCGTACCCCCATTGTGCAGTTTGAAAATTTGATAAAATGATGTATGGTCAAGCGTTTTGGAATTGATATTCGGAGACTGGATAGTTGGTGTTACCTTTGCTACCCAGGTGTAGGTTTTTTGTATACGTGAGAAAAACGCTCGTTTCAGTTCTGCGTTTACAAGGCTGACTCGGTGAAATGCTTCTAGTCGAATAACACTCCAGTAGATAGAAGAGACAGTTAACCTAGTATGCGATTATGGGCAGGAATTAAGCCACCAAGACAAAATTTTAGGCTAATGCTTAAAACTTGAAAACAATTGGCTTATTTTAGCTGATGGTATGCAGTAGTTGAACGAGTGCTAATGAGCGAACGTGTAATTATAGTTGGGGCTGGTTTGGCAGGGCTAACAGCTGCTTATGAACTGACTCGTGCTGGGTTTGATGTGCAAGTATTTGAAGCCCGCAATCGAGTAGGCGGGCGAGTAAAAACTGTATTCTTGGAAGCCGAGCAACATGGTGAATTGGGCGCAGAGTTTGTCGATGAAGATCACACAGCACTAATGTCTTATGCCGCTCAATTCAACCTCACACTTGAGCCTGCCTTGAAATTTCCAGATGACCTTGGCTATTACATAGATGGAATTTTCTCGACTCAAAAAACGCTTTCTTCTCAACAGCAAGTTTCTTTAAATGATGCGTATGAGCAGTTAGACCAATTATTAGAACAGCGTGCCGACCCTGAGCAAACATTAGCCCAGTGGTTGGCAGCAAATTCGATTACTCCATTTGCCCACAAAGTGATTAGTCAGCAATCCTATGGGCTGTATACAGCAGATCCAGATGCAATAGGAGCTGGCTTTTTTGCTTACAGTGGTACTTCTGGCGATCGGACTCTTCGGATTCGCGGTGGCAATACTCAACTAACTAGCGCATTTGCTCGTTTTTTAGGTGAGCGCATTCATCTAAACACACCAATAGTGCGGATTGGGCAGAAACAACAAGCCTTGAGCGTAAGTCTTAAAACTCTCCAAGGACAACAAGTTGAAGTATTGAGTGACTCGATTGTGGTCACAGTTCCCTGGAGTGTATTGCGGCATTTATCTATTGAAGTTGGGCTAACACAGGCACAACGAGAAGCGATCTCCTACTTACCTTATGGGGTCTCAGTTAAAACCTTACTTCAGTACCCCAAGCGTTTTTGGCAACCATCCAGTTTTGGCATACTAGTGACAGACACACCTTATCAAACTATCTGGGAATCTACTTTAACCCAGCCAGGTGAAGCGGGAATTCTTGCTTATACAAGTAGTGGTAAACCAAGCCGAAATGTAACTGAATTTGACGTTGAGTTAGCACAAAAAACAATATCCACACTTTATCCAAATGCCCCTAGTGCGAGTGCTAGCGCAACCCATGACTGGGGTGCAGATCCTTGGTCACGGGGATCTTACTGCTACTTTGCCCCTGGTGACTTGAAAAACTGGCGTTCTAAGTTACCGTACTTTGCTGGACGAGTCATTTTTGCAGGAGAACATACGGCTGAGGTTGAATATTGTGGATATATGGAAGGAGCTATTCGTAGTGGACAGCGAGCCGCAGACCAAATTTTAGCTTTCCGGGAGTAATTGATTTATATGATCCCTCAACTCGACAATTACTCATTCGATATCCAATTACAAATCTTCTCTTCAAGTTGTTTCTGGACAGGCTATCCCTGAGCCAAACTTTAGCATAGTTATGTTGATAATTAGTTTTGACGGAGTAGGGAGCCTTCTCAAGCGGAAATTAAATGTAAACAAAATATAATCATAAATATTTGAATGCGGAATCTTTAGCTGCTCAAACTATTTTGACCGGAAAAGCAAATAAATTGATTCTGACCTGAGCTTCGGAAATTCCGGCTCTGCTCCAGAATTGGTAAATAGCTGAATTCTTCTTTAAGCTTCTCCATTCAGGAGCTTTGTCATTAGAAAACGCTCATGTTTTTGATAGCCAATTCGATGATAAAGGCGTTGGGCTTTTGGATTTTCAAAATCAACCTCTAGATGAAGGGCTTGAACTCCTAGACTATAGCAAATCTCCTCTGCAAACATCAAAGTCTGCGTACCAATCCCTTGTCCTCGATGCTTTGGACGAAGATAAAATTCATCTATAAAAGCATCTCTACCTCTGTATTCTAGGCTGTACCCTAGCGTCAAAACAATATAACCAATGACCTCATTCTCTTGCCTAATCAGCCATGTTTGTCCAAAAAAGTCATTACTCAAAAATTGTATGAGTACATGGCGATCGCTATTTTTATCAAATGGTAAGTTTTCGGTTTCATGAAACTCCTCAACCAGTTCCAAAACAAGATTTAGATCGCAAAGTGCGGCTTTGTGATAATTAATGTTCATCATCTACCTCTAGATTATTAAAATCAAAATAGCAGGCTACACCATTCACTCTGGAGATTGCTTGGCTAATCCACCAGTAGGCGTAAGTTGACAATTTGTAGCCTCGATTGGGGTCAAACTTCTCTATCCCTCTTTGTAAACCAATTGCTCCTTCTTGAACCAAATCCAAAAATTCCAGATTGCGACGCTGGTATTTTTTAGCGATGGACACCACCAACCGCAGGTTAGCGGTAATCATCTTTTGCTTGGCTCGCTGACCTTGCTGGAAGATTTGATTTACTTCAATTTCGCTTTTATTGACAAAATTGGCTAGTTCAAAGGGTGTGGGTTGGCGATTCAATTGTTGACTTAACTGCTGCTGTTGCTGCTCGACGGCAATCAATTGTTGTACCTGTCTGCCATAATTTATTTCTTGGTCAGAGGTTAATAACGGAAACTGACCAATTTCTTGCAGATAGACGCGCACCAGATCGGAACTTAGGCTGAACATACAACTTTTGAGCTTCTCCCAAATTAGACGAATTCAAAATTATAAATCAAATACGCTGATAAAAATCTCATCTCAGGACTAGATTTTTATGTAGCGAGCGCTCTTGTTCTAAGAGTGAAACTTTTACCCAATAACCCGCCCTAGTTCCAAGATTTATCTATTCGTGTATTATCAATGAGATGCTTGTATCTTTATCATTCTTTTCACCTTGGAAACAGCATAAATTTTCTATGCCTCGAACCACCACATCTTCATCCCCTTCTACGGTTGCAACCGGACTGGCTCTTTCCGAATTACATCTGCGTTTAGAATTTTTAGAAAAACAACACCAATCCATCCTCAAGCAGATTAAGAAAAAGCGGACTGAACTAAATAACTTTGTCGAAAGGACGCGTTCTTTAGCCACAGATGTAGTACATCAAACTACTAAGAGCTTCCAAAAAATCGCCCAACTCGACCAAGAAATTCACGCTTTGTTTGAAACTATCTTTACTACTAGAAAATTTGGTAAACAAACTCTCAAAAAGATACAAGCAGTTTATCGTCAACTACAGTTTGCCGGAATTATCAGCATCAAACCCGACGCAAGCCAATTTCACGCAGAGCCAAACGAAGAGTTTGACCCTACAGAATAAGATTTCTCCGCTCAAGCTCCCGAAAATCCTCATCAAAATCAACAGTGGCAAGCACCTGATACTACCTCACTTGGGGCTGGGGCTAGAACCGAGACACAACAAAAAATTCGCTCCACATTTTTGCGGTTAGCTGAAATCTTTCACCCCGATAAGGCACCTGATAGCGAAACACAAAAATATCATACCCAAATTATGCAGGAGATAAATATTGCCTACCAAGAAGGAGATTTGGCAAGGTTGCTAGAAATTGAATCTCGTCAACAAGTTGGGGAAGCTGTCGATCTCAATAATGAAGATGATTTAACTCGCAAATGTCGCCATATAGAACAGCAAAATCAAATCCTTTTGGCTCAATATGAAAATTTAAAACAGGAACTCCGTAAAGCAAAAAATACTCCAGAAGGAGCAATGGTTGCTAGTTCCCGCAAAGCAGCAAAACAAGGTATTGATGCTGTAGCCGGAATGGTTGAAGCAATCGAATCTCAAATTCAAGCTGTTTCTCAAATTCGGGATTTTGTCAAAGATTTTCAACAGCAGAAACTGACTATTCAAGAATTTCTTGCTGGCCCAGTTTCTCTGCATCCCTCTGAGGAAGAACTACTGCAAGATATTTTAGAACAGATGTTATTAGAATTAATCTAAACAGAACTTGTTGATTAACAAACCCTTGTACAAATTGCCTTTATTAATTGCGAATGGCTTTGTTGCATGAAAGGAAAAAAGGACACTCCAATCCGAAGTCAGGATAGGAATTAGCCTTCGACTTTATAAGAGTCAGGCTTACCTAACTGGATCATGCGATTCAGGGCAGCACATTGTAAAAATAACTCGACAGCTTGATTGTCAAAAAAGCGTCGTCTTAACTTGCCACCAAAAATGATCTTGAGCCGAAATATAGCAGTCTCAGACAAAGAACGGCGATGATACCCGCTCTCAAGTTTCCATTGCTTGCGTCCAACTTGATGTATTCGACGCAGATTCTCATCCCTGGGATACGGCAGTGCTTGAGTGTTTGAGGGAAGTTGAATTTTGGCGTTGCTGCGTGGTGGAATTATCGCTCTCGCCCCGTGTTGTGAAATGGTGTCATAACAACCTTTTGTGTCATAGCCACCATCCCCGGACACTTGCTCTATCGGTTGATCAATCTGCTCCAATATGTCAGGCAGTACCTCGCAATCAGCCATATCATTAGTAGTCACCACTGCACCCAGGATTTCGCCACTCCCCTCATCAACTCCTAAATGCAACTTGCGCCATGTGCGTCTTTTACCTACTCCATGTGTGCGGACTTTCCATTCACCTTCACCATACACTTTCACAAAGCGTTGAATCCACTACTACATGGACAGCCTCATCTTTTGGCACTACAGGTAGTTTCACCGACAACTTGCTTAAATGACGAGATAGCGTTGAATGGTCTGGGACTTCTAGCTCAATTCCCATGAGCGTGAACAGCGATTCTAAAAACCCCTCTGCTTGTCGCCCTGGTAAATGAAACACCGATTGAACTGTTCCCATAGTGGCGATCGCCACGTCACTATAATAATTCGATGCTCCTTTTTTCCCAGTTTTCTGCTGGTTGCGCCACTGCTCTATTATCTCTTCGTTTACCCAGAAGGTTATACTGCCTCGAAGCTTTAATGCTGCATCGTAAGCGTTCCAATTTTTAACTTTATACTGGGCTTTCGTCTTCATCGTTGGGCTAGGCGGCTAGAAAACATTGGTGATAGGTAAAATTTACCATTTTGCCTATTCACGCAACAACGCCTCTTGGCTGTTGACTACCTAAAAAGGGTTATATCATCGTTGTTATGGACATTGACGACCTCATCCATGATTGGGTCTTTCAAGTGTGTGACCACTAAAACTGATTCGTCCTTGATGCTAGTTAAGCGAAGGTATGCGATAGATTCTTCTGGGTTAAGTGCTGCCACAACAACTTTATTCTTTTCTCCAAAATACTCGCAGTATTCTGATAAAGTTGCGTCTGGATGGCTTTTAACCATTTCGGCTAATTCACTACCGTACTCATCCAATTTACCTTTCATTGTCCCACCTTGCTTCTTGGGTTCTAGATGACCGAGTGTTCTCTTTAGTTGGAAGAGCTTAGTGTTAAAGACATAACATAAGATTTTATAGAATCATATTTAATTTTTGAAAAAGCCTAAGAGATAATACGGAGGTAAAATCTGTCTAAGAGCTAACAATGATAAACCAGCATTTACAAGGGCAATCGCAGAACTACAGAACTACAAAAATTTATAGATAATCGCCCAGATCCCCGTGAGGGGCGGAAAGCGCTATTCTGCGAAACTGGTTTATCAAAGCTACAAGTATGAGGAAACTACAAGTATGAGGAAATTCAAACGATTTTAATTGTAGGATTTTGACTACGTAATACTTGAAGTTACAGTCATATACTACATTCGCCAACAGTAACCGTAACTTGGTAACCACCCTTTTAAGGTTTAGGCAAAGTTTAGCTTTCTTGGTGATTAGCTAGAACTACTCTGCTTTGTAAACCAAAACTAACTAAAAATGAAACGAAAGCAGCGCTCGCTACTAATAAAAATACCGCCCCAAATCTACTATCTTCACCTGAGGCTGACTTAAGTAAACTAGCAAGTAAACTCGATCCCACAATACTACCCAAGTAACGACTTGTTGAGAATACTCCAGCCGCAACCCCAGCTTCTTGTGGTGGTAATGCTTCAATAGCCGATGTTTGCAACCCAGTCATAGAAACACCTAGCCCCGTCCCAGCTATTGCCAAGCAAACAATTAAAGGTAAAAGGCTGATTTTTCCGGCAGTAATAGCTAATGGTACAAAACCAATAGTTAATAAAGCTAAACCGGCAACTGTCGGCCAACGACGACCAAATTGATCTGCCAAGCGGCCACCAAAAGGTGAACTGATGATTAAGGTTCCAGAGAGAGCAGAAAGTACCAATCCCACTTGAAAGTCATTCCAACCACCCTGTTGAGTTAATAGCTGAGGTAAGGCAAGAATAGTGACATACATTGCTAAGTTACTTAAACCAACTGCCCCATTCGCCGCAGCAAAGACTCGATGCCGGAAGAAACGAATTTGAATCACCGGATCGCGATGGCGTAATTCATGCCACAAGAATACAATAATCAATCCTACTACTAAAATTAAGTTAATCGAGTTTGGCACTAAGGTAGAGCTATGGCGACTTTGGGTAAAAATGGCAGCAATTCCCGATAATGCCATTGCTAGTAATAGCGCACCGATGAAGTCAAATGATTGCCTGCTACTTTCTACCCCATGTGCCGGAATTGTCCACCAACCTAAGCTAACTGCGGCTACAACTAGGGGAATGTTGATATAGAAAATCGCTTGCCAGCCAGCTAATTGCACTAATAAACCACCCAAGGGAGGGCCAATTGCAGCAGCTAAAGATATCAACGCACTGATTAACCCAAAACTCGTAGCCCGACGATGGGCGGGAACAACTTCCCGCACTAAAGCAGTACCATTAGGAATAGCGATCGCTCCAGAAATTGCTTGCAACAACCGAAAGAAAATTAATGTCGGTAAATTTGGTGCTACCGCCGCGCCGATTGATACCACCCCAAAGCAAATAAAACCACCTAAAATTAAGCCGCGCCTACCGATGCGATCGCCTAATTTACCTGCTACTGGTTGTAGCGCAGCCATCGCAATTAAATAAGTAGTTACCAGCCAACTAGCCGCCGTCACAGTAGTATCAAAGGTGGCAATTAAACGAGGTAAAGCTACCGCAATCATGGTCGAGTTTAAGGGTGCTAGCATCGCCCCTAGACCGATTGTTAGTAGTAATGCCCGTTCAGCCCATGATTGTTTTTGGTTTAATTCTTCCACAGTGTTATTACAATTCAAAATTCAAAATTAAGGAAGCCAGATATAACAAGGATTGGCAGTGCGTATCTGTCGCATTCTTTTTTTAAATTGGTGTTAGGAGCAAAATGAATATAAATTTCAGTAAAAAGACAGGTATTTCCGGTCTCTCCCAAAATTAGGAATTTAAGCAAAACTTCGAGTAATCGGACGACATTGTAATAAATACAAAGTTTCGTCCTTAAAAGCCCACTCAATATCCCAAGATTTCTGAAAATACTGTTCGCATTGAGTAGCTAAAGTTACTAATTTTTGCAAATTAACTTGATCCAAACACAACTGCTCAATTTGGGCAGGATCTACCTCAACTTCGATAGTTCCTCCTTCCGCAGATGGTTGGATAGCTAAATCTTTAAACCCAGGCGTTTGTTCTAACACTTGGCCATTACGATTTAAGCGGTAGCGATCGGGTGTAATTAATCCTGCGACAATCGCTTCCCCTAATCCCCACGCAGCCTCGATGACTATTTCATCAGCATTGGTCACAGGATTGCGAGTGAACATCACCCCTGCACAATCAGGGTGAACTAATTGCTGAACAACAACCGCGACTTGGGGCGGTTCGGAAATACCTAAATGTTGACGGTAAGCCAAAGCTGATTCACTGCGTCCAGATGCCCAAACTTTCCTAATAGCTATGAGTAATTGGCTGTCAGATCGCACATTTAAACAAGTTAAATGCTGGCCTGCAAAACTGGCACTAGCAGAATCTTCTCCTACTGCCGAAGAACGAACAGCCACCACCCCGCCAAGTTCCGGTAATAAAGGTAGCACCAATTGATAAGTTGACTCGTCGCCAGAAGCGATTGCATCTACTAAATCCACCGATAAAGCAAAACCAGGGGGAACAGGCAAACCGCCACGGAGTGCCGCCCCTAGTTGTACCGCTTTACCACCTAACCAAGCTTGCTCAAAGGCTTCAACTAAGGGAACAGGTATCATCAAAGAATTTTCACCTCACCTTTTGCCCCATCAATTTGGATGCGTGCACCATTCGGAATCATTTTCGTCGCATCCATGCAGCCTACTACCGCCGGCAGTCCATACTCTCGCGCCACGATTGCCGCATGGGAAAGTAAACCACCCCGATCCGTGATAATTCCTTTAATAATCGGCAACAGTACATTATAAGCAGGGGCAGTCATCCGCGCGACTACCACCTCGCCAGGTTGTACCTTTGCCATATCATCTGGATTTAGCACCAACCTAGCAATGCCCTCATATTGACCAGGACTAGCTGGTAATCCTTTAAGAGTTCGCACTTGTGTTTGTTGGGCGGGAGGAGCAAATATATTCGATAAAACTGCATTGGCAGCCCGCGTCATCCTCGCACCATCCGGTGGTAGCCATTCCGGTGGTGGTGGTGGGGAGGGAGGATGACCAAGGTGAGTGGGGACATCGGCGACGGTTTTGGTCGTGCGGTATTCGACATATTGAGCAATTTGTTCGGCAGAGGGGGCATCTTTACCCAATAATGCGGCAGTTAATTCTTCATTAGTGAAATCTACTGCATGATCAAGAGCAAAAATTTTTCCTGCTTCAGCTAAACGTTTCCCAGCAGCGAGAATTGCTTGACGAGCAATCCCAGTTGTCCAAGCATCGTTAAAATAAACACGTTCATCCCGAATGCGGTAGGTATATCGAGCTTCTGCTAAAAGATCATCAAAGCCTTGACGATGTTGTTCTGGAACAGCCGTGCGGACTTGATTGGTTTTTTCAGCAATCATTTGAGCAACTTGTTGATGATGATCCACGCTGGCTACCGCTTCTTGAATTGCTCTCACCAGCACTTCGGGCACTTCGATTGCTCGCAAATCAGCTACGTCATAACCTGTAATCACCCGCATTCCTGCTAAGTCCAGATAATCATTAGTAGCAGAGGCGATTTCTGATGATGATTGTTGTAGCGTTCGCAAAATTTCCCCAGGTTGCAGATCAGACTTTAGTTGAGCGAGTGCTTCAGGGTGCTGGCAAACAACTTGGGCTAATCGCTCTAATTCTGCCATCGCTCCAGCTGAGACAGGACTATAGCCTTGCATTAACTCTAACAACTTGTGAGTGGGCAATCCTGTCCACTCTTGAGCATGAACTAGAAAATCTCCTAGCGGTGTCAGAGCGCAGTTATTAAAGCGATGGTGGTAATAAATCGCCTCACTCATCGCCTGTTTACAAGCATTGAGATGGCTAATCAAGTCTTCAGTTGACAGTTTTTCAGGATCTACTGCTTGCAGAGCTAAATTTTTCTTCGCCAAAGCAGGCTTACATTCTTGATCCCAGAGTTTGACATCTTCCCGCCACAGCTTTTTCTCAAACACTTCACCAGCTCTTTTGATCCGCTTGCGAACTTCTGGATTGAGCCAATTACTCAGCTTATAAATCAAGTAGGGTGGCGTTCCTTTGGCTCCTTTGGGTACTCCCACAATCCGGGGACAAATGTACATAAAGCCATTAATCGTGACTACCTCTATATAGTCCACCAATGACCCATATTCAGCGCCAGTGGCCTTAAAACCACGCATATAAGCAGGTACAAAAATTGGTGCTAACCAACGACTGATCGGACGAGGGACATGAGTACTTTCCAATTCCCACGCCCCAGGACTCGGAGGTACAAATTTTTCTAATTCAACTGTTATCTGCTGGTTCATTTCTTTGAGTGAATAAAATTGGCAAAATTAGTGAAATTGATTTGATTTCTATTTCACTTAGTTAATTGCTTTGCTATAGACGAATGTTAAGTACCTTATCTTTTAGCGCTTTAACTAATCTTAGTTAAAGGTTAATCTTATTTTAACCAATATCCTCTCAATAACTTCGGATAAACTCTTGAAGCTGGGGAATGGTTCAACTTCTATTGGTGGATTATTGCGGAGTCAGCACGTTGCGACACAGGCTAACATTGCTCTTTTGTCTGCGGCTGATAATCAGGATTACAGCTACATTGATCAGGATTTCCAACCCGAATCTTTACAAGCTTGGGGTAAACGCGCTTGTGTGATTAACGTCGAAATGAAGCGCTATCAGGAGTTTGTGCTGAAAGGATTGGTGGCTGATGGGTATACCATTATCGATGCGGATGATGCAGATTCTGATGAGGGTGGGGAAATTGTCAAAGAAGTAAAAGCTGCATCAAAGGAGTTGTATGCACAAGAACTTCAAGCGATTGCGCGGAGCGCACTGCCGGAGGCAATCGCCAATTCTGAAGATATATCTGATGCCCAGCTGAAGAAACTGCAAAACCAACGCTCGAAAACCCCAGCCGAACGACATCAGCAGCGTAAAGCTGAATTATCTCGACGCTATGAAGTTGAAGTGACACCTGATTTGGTCGAGAAAGATGACGACTCTTGGTATCCCCAACTGCGGCTGCACTACTATCTGACGCTGGGGCGGGAATTCTTGACTAAGCGTGATGGCAAACGGGCGAAGGCGCAGGCTGAAGCTGGGGAGAATGCCATTTGGAAACCCGACTTCAACAAAGGGCAGATGATGTCTTCTGTGTTGTTGTTAGAAGAACTGAATCTGTTGCAGTTGCTCACATCTGGCGAGAAGTTGCGTTCTTCGGATGAACGGATGCAGGAGTTTAAGGCGATTGCACTACAGCATCGGTTTCTGATCAAGAATTATCTTCATGTGACTATTTCGGAGAAACTGACCCCTGTGGCGATTGCGCTTGAGCGCACTGCCGAAGGCAATCGCACAGAAATTGTTGGACAAGATTGATTTGCGCTTGTCGTATGTTGGTCGGTTGGGGCCGAGAGGTAAGCGGGAGTGCGTTTATAAGTTTGTTGGGACTGATGATGGGCGGGATACGATTTTCTCTAGGTGGTTAAATCGGGAATTGGTGTCAGTCAATAATAATATAGGATTACAAAAACAAGTAAGTGACACAACATTACTGTCCACATTCCCCACAGATGATAATTGCAGGGGTCTGGACGGACAAGAAAACTCCACCCATTCATGGTGGCAGCAGGTTAAATCTTACGCGGTGTTGGCTTTGGAACGAGTGAAAGATGGTGTGGAATCAGTCAAAGAGTTGCTCTCCACCCTCACAAGTGATGAGCGTTGGGGGGTGATGGTGGCTTTTGAGGAGATGGAGCCTATGATGTTTGGGCAGTTGGTGGCCGAAGCTCCCGATTGGGTGGAATGGATGACTTAGTTTTGGGTTTGGGGCGATCGCACCGGATTGATGCAATAACTTGTGCGTTTATTGGCGCAAGAGCAACAACACCGTGACAACCAATGTCAGTGCGTGATTTGAATGGGCGCGGCGACAGCGAGTTCCACAATGGATACATTCAGTAAGCTCACATTCCACAATTATACGTTGAGCGTTAGGAAAACTCCTTTGTGGACGATGACGTGGCTTCTTTACTATCACGCTTGTTTTTGCTGCTCGTAGATTCCTTTTTTAGTTTATCTGCTTTGCATACTAATTAGACAATTAGGGGGTTAGGGGCGAGAGGGAAGCAGGAAAGTTTCCATGGATATATAGGTCAATGGCTCTTAGCTGTTCACTTTGCGGACGGGTGTAAGTCAGTAGTTTAGCTCAATGGCATTGCTTGAGATGGGCAGAATTCACCAAGCCAAAGCCAAACCATCAGCACGAGACTCAGAACCAGCAATTAAGACTTGATTTTGCTTGTAAATAATTTGACCGCGACCAAAGAAATCATCAGGATTTTGTAGTACATGATGACCGCGTTGAGCTAGTCCTTGAGCTATATTTTGGGATATAGTTTGCTCTAATAACACTGTAGAATCAGAAACAAATTGCCATCGGGGAGCATCCAAAGCGGCTTGGGGATTTAAACCATAATCAGCCAAATTCACCACTATTTGCAGATGTCCTTGTGGTTGCATCGCTCCTCCCATCACGCCAAATGCCCCAATTGGTTGATGAGCTTGAGTCAAGAAGCCAGGAATAATCGTATGAAAAGGGCGCTTATTTGGGGCGTAATGGTTCGGATGCTGTAAATCAAGGGTAAATCCGTAGCCTCTATTTTGTAAAGCTATGCCAGTACCTGCGGGAAGAATGCCACTACCAAAGCCTGTAAAATTAGACTGAATCAAAGATACTATTAATTCGCCATCGGCGGCGGCGAGATACACTGTTCCACCTTTTGGTAATCCAGGCAGAGCTACAGCTAGTGCTTGTTCTGTAATCAAAGCACGGCGCATGTCCGCATAATCTAAGGACAGAAGATCCTTTGTCGGTACTTGTAAAAAAGGCTCGTCGGCGATGTACCTATGCACGTCAGCAAAAGCTAGTTTCATCGCCTCGATTTGTAAATGGTAACTTTGTGCGGATTCTCGCTGATAACGGGACAATTCAAAGCCGGATAGGATATTTAAGCCGATTAAAGTTGCAATCCCTTGGGTGTTAGGTGGAATTTCCCACACTGTCAAATCCCGATAGTTCGTGGATATTGGTTGTACCCATTGGGCTTGATGAGCTGCCAAGTCATCTAGAGTTAGGTATCCACCAGTATCTGCGGCAAAGTCGGCGATACGTTGAGCGATGTTCCCACGATAAAAGCTTTCACCACCAGTTGCTGCAATTTCTCGCAGGGTTTGGGCGTGTGCAGGAGAATGCCAAATTTCTCCTGCATTCGGCGCTCTGTGATTTGGGAAAAATACCTCTTTAAAAAAGTCAAATTCTTTACCTACAAGCGAAAGATAATTTTGTTCCAGCCGTTTCCAAGCTAGTGAAACCATCGGTGATACAGGGAACCCTGACTCGGCATAGCGAATTGCCGGGGCAAACAACTGCTCAAAAGGTAAACGTCCCCAACGTTCCCACAAACTTCGCCATCCACAAACTGCACCTGGTACAGTTACAGCACGCCAATCGTATTTTGGTACAGCATTTAATCCGGCAAACTTTTCTACACTCAGTTTTTGTGGACTTTTACCAGAGCCATTTAAACCATGCAATTTCCCATCCCAAACTAAAGCAAAAGCATCAGCACCAATGCCATTAGCCGTAGGTTCGACTACAGTTAGTGCGATCGCCGTCGCTATAGCAGCATCAACCGCACTACCTCCTGCCCATAACATTTCCATACCAGCTATAGTTGCCAACGGTTGACTAGCTGCGACGGCTCCGCGACTACCCATAATCACTCGTCTGCTACTAGGGTAAGGATAGTTGGTAAGATTTCCAAAACTCATTTTCGTGGATAATACTTGACAAAATTTTGGCTGTCTATGTAAGAAAATACAGCATTTTCCCAAATCCTGTTGTGTTAACGAACAAATATACATAGGCCCAATGCCGAATTATTTAAGGATCTCATCGGCCCTTTGAGATTGGCATACGGATTCGGCACTATCGACTCAAAGAAAAGGATGTAGCCTTTGCCTCGTCCAACCTCCATTAATAAGGAGGGAAGTAATAATTGGGGGGGGTATGGACGGATAAGAAAACCCCATTCATGGTGGAAGCAGTTTCAATCCTATACTGTGAGGTTAATGGAACAGGTAGAAATTGGAGTTGATGCGGTCAAGGAGTTTTTGAGTACCCTAACGGGTGGTGAGCGATAGGGTGTGATGGTGCAGGTGGAAGAACAAGAGCCGCAGATGTTCGGTCAATTGGTGGCACAGGCTCCCGATTAGGTGGAATGGATGGAGTGAAGGGTTGGGTTTTGTTTAAGTTTTGCTGGTTTGGTCTAAATGTTCAGGATTTTCTACACTGATTAACCGATTCCAAAGCGAATGGCACTTTAAGCCAAAATTTATGACCACATTCATCTTTTTTCTGGATTAGTTAAGATAGTTTTTGGCTGATTAGCATCAAATAAAGAAGCCGACAAGAGAATAACTGGTTTGTGAGTCTGGTTTTCTCCATAGTGAACCATTCCACCCGGTTCAACTAGAGAATCTCCCACTGTCAGATGTATAGTTTTTCCTGTCTTCAGAATTAATTGACTGCCATTAGCTTTAGTTACTTTAGCTTCTCCCTGAACAACAGTATAAGTTAGAGTTCCCGCTTCTACTCGTTCAATCTGCATTCCTGGATGAGTATGAGTAGGTAGTTTTGTTCTTGGTGCGATGGTATAGCGCACAAGCTCAAGAATCTGCTTTTGATTTCCTGTTGGATAACCGCTAGCCAAAACTTCACGCTTCACCGATTGAGTGTAAGTATTGGGTGAGGGAGGAGTTATCTGGCTGTTAGCAACTACACTGCCAAAAGATAGCGCAGCTAATGGAAGAATGATTGTCAGTTTTTTCATCAAAAAATCGGATTGATTTAACAAGTTTGTTAGATAAATTCTGGGTTGTTAAAGCTCCAGAATATTTTTCTTGGTAATTGAGTAGTAAATAGCTCAAAATGTTCATTGTTCTGAACAGCAGTCACAAAAAATAGATGTGGTGCATTAAGAACACTACGGTCGGAAATAGTTAATTTTTAGGAATTTTACTGGATTTTTGTTTAACTAGCATGGTTTTGTTAACTTATGAAATATTATCTGTCTACAAAACTTGTTCTATGTCAGTTATCACCAATTAATGAGTATGGCTAAAACGAAAAAATCAGAAAGTATTTCCCAAAAAGCAGTTAGCTCCTCTCCAGATGCGCTATACGTGCTAGAGGTGTTTTTAGTTGAAGGGCCAATTACAGAAGAATTTGCCGCAGACAATCCTGTGGTGTCTCGCACAATTGAGATTAAGGGCAGCAATACTTTAGCCCAACTGCATAAAATCATCTTCAAAGCATTTGACCGACAAGATGAACATATGTACGAATTTCAAGTTGGGGGCAGGGGGCCACAAGATCCAAATGCCAGACGTTACTGCTTAAAAGCAGCATTTTCCAGTTCCGACTTGTCACCAGCACCTACAGGAGATGTTGCCAGTACTACAATTGCGTCGTTGGGTTTATCGATTGATGATGCTTTTGGTTACTGGTTTGATTTTGGTGATGATTGGTGGCACCAGATTGATGTCCAAAGCATTGCAGACGCAGTTCCATCAGGCAAATATCCTAAAATACGAGAGCGAGTCGGGGCTAGTCCACCTCAGTACGCTGATTTTGAATAACAGAAAATGCGCTATTTGAAAAATAAAATTGTGAATTAATGTCAGGCACTAATTATATAAATATAATGACAGCAATCACTGACGCTACATCATAATCAATCGCTAAAATACCCAAATATTGGTTAAGAAACTTTTCGCCATTACATAGCTAACTCTGGGTTGTTTAATTAGTCAGTATGCCATTTGAAATCAAAGAATTATAAATAGTTATGACAACTAGCAAGCAGATTAATTTGAATCACGGATGTGTGCTGA
>NZ_JCACKA010000093.1:0-42109 GCF_059505145.1 Mojavia sp. | reverse complement strand
GAAGTTGCTACAGCCTGCGCGAAACACGGAAACGTGAAGGCGGAAGCTCTTACAGCCTACTCAAATCCTTCTGGCGTCTGCCTTGTGCCATTTGCTTTATTCCAATGCCACTAATATTTACCGATTAAAATTAAAACGCCCATCTACTTTTTTGCCTTTCACATCTGCATTAACTTTTACCTGATATTGTCCAGTTAGGTTTTCTTTTAACAAACCTGTGTAATGCTTATCTTTGGCATTGTATGTAAAAGGAACTGTCTTTTGTGTGCCATTAGGTAACTGAATTTGAGCCGTCACTTTGGCATTAGGTATTGCCTCGTGGTTGTCTCCTCTTTGCAAATATAAATCCAGATGAGTTGCATTAGCTTCTTTTACTGGGACAAACTCTAAATGGTAAGCTCCTGTTTCTACAACTTGACCCCCGTGAGATTTACCATGCTGCCCCTCTGTTTTAGTCACAGGTGAAACTGAAGGCTGAGTATTTGAACTAGTATTAGCTGCTTGATTAGCGTTACTACAAGCTGCTAATAAAAGTAACCCTAAACTTCCTATAATGATTAACCTAGATTTGAGTGAATTCATTAATTTAATCCTCATTTAAACTAATCATTTAATTACTAATATGTAGCCTGCTTTGACAACAAAATTTTGCCAAACTTAGCATATAACGCTGGGATAACTACCAGTGTTAATGCTGTAGATGTAAACAAACCACCCAATACCACTATTGAAAGAGGTTGCAATATTTCTTTGCCAGGCCCGCTGTCAACTATTAAAGGTGCTAATCCTAAAGCTGAGGTAAAAGCTGTCATCAAAATGGCGTTTAGTCTTTCCATTGAACCTTTGATCAAAACTTCTTTCAAAGGCATCCCTTCAGTAAATTTAGTGTTGTAGTTATCTACTAGTAATAAACCATTGCGGGTAGCAACTCCAAATAGAGTGACAAAGCCAACTAAAGATGCAATAGAAATAACGCCGCCAGACAATGCTACTGAAAAAACTCCCCCCACCAATGCCAAAGGTAAGTTAATCATAATCATGGCGGTAGAAGGAATAGATTTGACAGAAATATACATGATAACTGTAATTGCGACAAAGGCGATCGCACTCGAAATTAAAATATTTTGAGTGGCTCGCTCTTGCGCCTCAAATTGACCTGCATACTGTATGTAGTAACCAGCAGGCGGATGTACTTGTTGATTTACTTTCTCTTGAATTTCATTCACAATCGAGCGCAAATCTCTACCGCTGGTATTAGCAGATACGACAATCAAACGTGAGACGTTTTCCCGGTTAATTGTATTTGGGCCTGTGCCATTTTCAATTGCAGCAACTTGTGCTAAAGGAATCTTTTGCCCATCTGGAGTATCAACTAATAAATTGCGAATTGTATCTAAATTTTGACGTGCATCTGGCTTTAACCAGACAACCAAATCGAAGGTTTGTTGTTTATCTAAGATTTGGGAAACCACTCTTCCATTGAGGGCAGTTTCAATAATTTGGGAAATTTTTCCGACTGTTAAACCATAGCGAGAAGCATCTGTGCGATTGAATTTAATTTGTATTTGTTCGATTGGTACTTGAGGTTCAAGTTGTAAATCTACAATGCCATTTACAGTTTTCATTACCTCATTTACCTGACTCCCAAGCGTGCGGAGTTGTGCTAAATCAGGGCCGAAAATTTTGACTGCGATCGCACTCCTTACCCCAGACAATACCTCATCCATCCGGTGCGAGATAAAACCACCAATATTCGGCGCTACCCCTGGTAATTTAGCAAATTCCTGACGTAGCTTTTTAATCGCCGCTTCCCTATCTTCTATGGCTTCGCGGCTTAACTCAATATCCAAATGTGCCAAATTCACCCCAGCTGCATCGCCATCACCAGGCGCACGTCCAGAACGCAACTGTACATAGGGAAATCGAGAATCGCCTTTGAGTGCTTCCTGAATTGCTTCTCCCGCCGCATTGGTAGCTTCCAAAGATACGCCGGGATAGAGAGTTAGGGTATTTACCAAAGTTTGCTCTTGAAACTCTGGTAAAAACACTCTGCCGAAAGCCGGAGCGATCGCGATCGCTGCTACTGTACTAGCAATAGCTAAAGCTAAAATAATTCCCGAACGCCGTAGCGAAAATGTTAACAGCGGATAATACAGCCGCTTAAAAAATCTCGCTACCCAAGGTTCGGTTTCTGGCAAGTGACCGTAAGGTAATAAAATTGCACATAAAGCCGGAGTTATCGTCAATGCTGTGATACTTGAAGCAATCACTGCTGCCATGTAGCCTAACCCCATTGGGATAAAAATGCTACCTTCCACACCAGCCAAGGCAAACACAGGCGAAAAGACAACAATAGTAATTATCGTCGCTCCAAATACCGAATCACGTACCTCTTGACAACCATCAAATACCACATCTAAAACAGGCCTTGGTTTGGGAGAATATTTGTTTTCTCGCAGATTGCGGTAGACATTTTCGGCATCAACAATTGCATCATCAACTGCTGAACCGATGGCGACAGCTAGCCCTCCCAAAGTCATCGTATTTAAACCTTGTCCTAACCAATTGAGGAGGAATATTCCTAGTAATAAAGATAGAGGAAGTGCGGTTAAACAGATGGCGAGATTACGCCAATTCATCAAAAAGGGAATGAGGATAATAGCAACAATAATACTGCCTTCAATTAAAGCTTCGCGGACATTTTCAATCGAAGCATCGATATAGTTTTCTTGACGAAATGTCGGCGTAACTTTGATATCTTTGGGTAAACCCGCTTTTATTTCTGCAATCGCCTGCTCTATAGCACGGGTAACGGTGGGAGTATCGGCTTGAGGCTGTTTATTAATCATGACGATAATTGCCTTTTCACCGTTAAAACTGCCATCACCTCTTTTAATAGCTGCACCGATTTGCACATCAGCAACATCAGATATTTTGACTGGTGTACCATTGCGGGCAGTAATCACTGATTGCTGTAATTCTGCGATAGATTCAATCCTGCCAATACCCCGAATTAATTTTTCTCGGTCAGGGGTAATTAAATAACCACCAGGAGCATTAATATTCGCCGCAGCTGTTGCTTCTTCTACATCTGCCAAAGTAACATTAAAAGCTTTCAATTCCTCTGGATCAACTAATACTTGATATTGGCGACTATCACCACCATAAGCTACAACCTGACTTACACCAGGGACAGCCAAAAAGCGATTTGTGACTTGCCAATCGACAATACGGCGCACTTCCATTAAAGGAGTAGTTTGGGAGGTGAAGGCATATTGCAGTACAGTACCGATAGGGGAACTAGTAGGAGAAATTTGCGGCGTTTCTACCCCTGCTGGTAGCTTACTTTGTGCTTGTTGCAATCGCTCTGTTACCAACTGACGAGCTTGATAAATATCGTTTCCCCAGTTAAAAATAACTTTGACAACAGAAATACCCGCTGCTGAAGATGAACGTACTGCTGTCACCCCAGGAGTACCATTAATTGCACTTTCAATTGGTAAAGTTACCAGAGATTCTACTTCTTCAGGAGCGAGTCCTGGTGCTTCAGTTTGAATTTCAACTTGGGGTGGTGCAAAGCTAGGGAAAACATCCAAAGGCATTTGGATAATTGTGCGGAATATCCAAAACATCAGGATAATTGCACTGAGAATCACTAGCCAACGGCGAGCGATCGCCCACTTGATGATGGCACTAAGCATTGTTATCTCTCAATTTTAAATTCTGAATCCTGACTCGCTATGTGATGATTCTCAACCCATTCTGGCGATATATCTGCTTGCGCTGTGGTTAGTTGATATTGATGTTTACTGCGACGGCCAGCCCAGAAAGCACCAGCCATAAAAGCTACACTAGCGAGTGCTGCTCCTCCCCCAACTCCAACCCACCAAGGAAATGAGGAATTAGAAGTTGCTTCTTTCTCCTCTGCTCCTTCGCTCTCATGCTCCTCTGTTCCACTACCCCGCAGAGATTGTGCATAAAGTTGCGGAGCGCGTTGGGTAACAATCATATCCCCTTCAAATAAACCAGTTTTTACCTCCACCATGTCACCAGAGGTTTGGCCTAGCGTGACTTCAACTGGTTGGTAAGCATTGCCATTTTGTAGATAGACAACTTTTTTGTTATTAGCTTCTACCACAGCCGCACTGGGAATAGCCAAGATAGCTGGCGAGGTTTGGCTTGTCAAAACTTCCAACTCTGCAAACATTCCTGGTTTGAGTACACCGCCAGGGTTATTTATTTCGGCTTTCACAGGTACAACCCGCGTATCGCCTACTACTACAGAATTAATTACCGCAATTCGTCCCGTGAAAGTGCGATCGCCTACAGAACCAACTTTGACGCTAACTTGTTGTCCTGTTCTAACTTTGTCTAAATCTTTTTCATATATATTCGCTGTGGCAAAAACTCGACTGTCATTTACAATCGTCATCAACTTACCACCTGCATCCTCAAAAGATTGACCAAGGGTAGCTTCCCTATCTGCCACCTTCCCAGAAATCGGAGATGTTACCGTCACCAATCCTTTAGCATTGCCACGAATCCCCAGTTGTTGTAAGCGAGTTTCATAAGTGCGGCTACTGAGATTAATACGTGATTTTGCGACATTAACAGATGCCTGAGCGCGTTGAAGTTGATTTTCCGCTTCAATCACATCTCGGCGGCTATTGGCTTTGGTAAGTTCAGCTTTGGCTTGAGCTAGCTGGGTTTGGGATTCCAGGGCTGTGCGTTGTGGTAAAGCACCAGCATCAGCTAACTGCTTGTCTTTGTTATACTTTTCTTGAGCATAAGCTACTTGAATTTGAGCTTGGGCGATTTCAGCAGCAGCTATTTGTTGATAGCGATCGCGGTTTTGTTGCGCTAATTTTAAATCAGCTAATGCTTGTTGCAAATCAGCTTGTCCCTGAGCCAGTTTTTCTTGTGATTCCACACGCAGCGACACCAAGTCAGGACTTGATACAACAGCTACAGCTTGACCTTGTTTAACTGATGCACCAGGTTCTACCAATAGCTCAACCACCTTCGCCCCAGCAATTGGCGTTGTTACTTCCACTTGTTTGCTGGGTAGAGTTTCAATCTGTCCTGTAGCTTTTATACCCACAGCTAAACGCTCACGTTTGACCGGCTCAACTTTAATTCCTAGCCTTTGAGCAGTTTGAGCCTCAACTTGAATAGAATCTGTTGCTGGAGTAGCTTCACTTCCTCCTTGAAATTCATTTCCATGTCCGCCGTGGGCTAAAACTACTGCCGGAGTTGTCAGTAAAAGTAAACTCAGCAGTGTAATAGAGGCTATAAGTGGTTGGGAACGCAGAAAGTCAGACATCGCTAATTATGGGGACAAGGGGACAAGGGGAGAAATTATTATCCTTAACTCAGCACTCAGAATTCCCCCTGATTCCTAGTGTTTCATCTCAAAATGAAATTAGGATGAAATTGAGAACTGACCTAAACAGTGCTGTAGACGCTGCTGTAGGAAGCCGCAAGATGAAGCCAGTCATGTGGATAGGTTACTCGACTTGAGCAAACTGGTAAACGCAACCTTTTACATTGTTAATGCATCGACTTGCAAAAATTAACCCACCCTTTCTTTAACCTTGCCTTTTAGCAGTTTTCCTTTGCATGAAGTAGGCTAAACTCCTACTATCTGCGACTCTGCCGACAGGAGAAGTTTGCTCAACAGGGGAAACCCTCTTTCACCACTGGTCTCACCGCACCGCGACTTCACCGAAACTTGGGCTTATATCATGTCCATTCAAATAACCGTCATTGCGACCGTAGGGTAGCAATCCCAAAAGCATTGCGATTGCGTCGTTTCACTTCGTTCCACTCGCTGCGGACATTAAGGGTGATTTGCCGGACATGATATTACTTGTTATACCAAGCTTTGCGCCACTGTTGCATTTGGTTAATTTCTCTATTTTGCGCTTTGATAATTTCTTGAGCCAAGTTCTTGATTTCGGGACGCTGAGACTTTTGCAAAGCATCTTTAGCCATAGTCACAGCTGCTTCATGGTGAGGAATCATCGCGTTGATCAGGCGCAGGTCAAATTCGGTATCAGCAGCACCCAAGTTCATGTTCATCATCATGGCTTGCATTTGCTCAGATGACATCTCTATCATCTGACCCTTTTGAGCATCATAAGCCATTGGTTTATCTCCAGCTTTGGGATACCAAGCTGTGCGCCACTGTTTCATCTGGGTAATTTCTCGGTTTTGCGCTTTGATGATGTCGTCAGCTAACTTTTTAATTTCAGGGCGTTTGGATTTTTGCTGTGCTTCCTTTGCCATTAGGGTTGCTCCCTGATGGTGCGGAATCATCGCATCAATGAACCGCAAATCATAGTTGGCATCGGCTGCACCTAAATCCATAACCATGTTATGGTTCATCCCACTACCATGATGCATTCCATCGTGGTGGTTCATCAGTTGCTTATCGCTAGTATCAGTAGCGTTTGGTGCTTGGCTTTGCTTGTAGGAAGTATTCGTAGAACAGGCTGTCAGCACGCTACTGGAAAAAGAAGCGATCGCTACTAAGCTAAATGCCAATAAACTGTTTTTCAGAGTAGGAAGTTGCATAGGGGTGATTTCAATAATTTTCTGATTCGATTATGAAATCTCCAGTTAACTAGAGAGTCAACCCCTTATATGCCAAATCCTGATAGTTTTATCCTTGCTACCGCTAACCAAAGTTTTGCCATCAGGACTAAAAGCGACGGCATAAACCTCGGTTGAATGCCCCTCAAAATTGTGCATTGCCTCTCCCGTATACCTTTGCCAGACTTTCACAGTTCTGTCATCGCTGCCAGTAGCGATATAATCACCATTGGGGCTAAAGGCGATCGCATTCACATCAGCTGAATGTCCTTTAAAGGTGCGTATTTCCTTACCCGTATTCAGGTTCCACAGTTTAATGGTTGCGTCATCACTAGCACTCACCAACAGCTGGCCATTCGGGCTGATAGCTACAGCATTAACATCACCGAAATGTTTAGAATGACCATGTAGCTCTTTACCTGTATTTAGCTGCCAAACTTTGATAGTTCTATCGGCACTAGCACTGGCAATTTTTTTTCCATTCGGGCTAATAGCCACAGACAAAACCTCTGCTTGATGCCCGTTTAAGGTGCGTATTTCCTTACCTGTATTCAAATTCCAGATTTTAATACTTTTATCATAACTACCACTCACCACAGTTTGACCATCTGAGCTAATGGCAACCGAATGAACGTAACCTTGATGTCCCTTGAGGGTGCGAATTTCCTCGCCTGTGTTGAGATTCCAAATTTTAATAGTGTTATCTTTACTACCACTGACAACATTTTGACCATCTGGGCTAATAGCAACGGCATAAACCAAGTCAGAATGTCCCTTGAGGGTGCGGATTACTTTTTTGTGCTGCAAATTCCAAATTTTAACAGTCTTGTCATCGCTACCACTAGCTAATATTTCTTCCTGCCCTACAGATATTTGGGCCAAAGGTAGATTAGCTAGTTGTTTTTTACTTTGGGAAGCACCCGATGACGGTATGGGGCGAAAGGCGAGAGAATTAACTTCACCCTCATGTCCAGTAAGAGGTAAACTTTGCCAATGGGCATATCCTGCTAATCCTAAAAGCAAGATTACACCACCTATTAGTATTTGATATGGCAGCTTAATTTTGAGTTGAATCGCGTTGTGAGGAGCCGCGAATGCTTTGGGGCGCATCCTAGATAGTGAAGACTTGACAACACGATCCTGTGGTACAGTTGCGTGCTGTGGCTGCTGTGGCAAATCTTCTAGAACTGCATCTGCTGACTGATAGCGATGCTCAATCTCTTTTTGCAACAGCTTGTCTAACACCTGCTCCAATTTTGCAGACATTGGAGACTTCAGATGTTTTCGCCAGTGTGCCACCCAGCCATAACCTTCTTCCATATACAGATGAGATGGCTGAATTCCTGTTAATAGAGAAAAGCAAGTTACTCCTAAACTGAATAAATCACTCGCTGGATAGGCAAAGCCATACCTCATTTGTTCCATCGGCGCATAACCATAGGAACCAATGCTTGTACCTGTCAATTCCACAGAGGTTTGTGTTAGCTGTTTGGCAACACCAAAATCAATCAGCACTATATTTCCCCCTTGCCCTTTAGGGTGTAGGGTACGGCGCATAATATTGTCTGGCTTAATGTCGCGGTGAATTATTTGATGTTCATGAATAAAACTTAAAACGGGTAATAATTCACTCAACAGTTCCCAAATCTTCGCTTCACTGAAAGTTCCCTGCTGTCTCAACTCTTGCCGTAAACTTTGTCCCTGGATGAACTGCTGAACCAGATACAGGTAGTTATCCTGCTCAAAGTAAGCATACAAAGTGGGAATCTGGGGATGTTCTCCTAGCTGTTGCAGCCGCCGTGCTTCTTCGTGAAAAAGTTCAGTTGCTTTATTTAAGGCGTTAGTACCTTGAACTTGCGGTGCTAGCTGCTTAACAACGCAATACTCTTTGAGCTTATCTTCATCTTCTGCCAAAAAAGTTCTGCCAAATCCGCCGCCTCCCAGTGGTTGAATAATACGATAGCGGTTTCGTAACAGTGGTATTAGTTGTATCCCACAACTCTGGCAAAAATTTGTGCCGTCTGAGTTAAGGGGTTTCTCGCAACTGGGATTGAGGCAATAGCTCATAGTTCAGTATCTATCAGCAGTTATAATTTATGATAAATACTTTTTCATAGTACTTCGGATTAGCGATCGCTATGTTGTTAAATTCTCCTGTGAGCATCAAAAATAGGACAAGGGAGGGTATCAACTCTAGCAGGTTGTGTTTTGTAGACTTATCACCCCAGAATGTCAAGATTATGCAAAGTGGTAAAAAGTAATCCACGATCATAAATCTAATTGCCTTTAAAGCATCTTGTGGTGGGGATTGTACAGTTTTTTCTTATTTGTAATAAAAAATGCGTTTAGCGATCGCTAAATTTATCTTCCCAAGAACTAGGAGCGATCGCTAACGCACTTATGAAAACTCATGTGTTGGAGTTTACTCTGGTTTTCTGCTAATAATAGTTCGATGGCGAGGATCGCTGGCAACTGTAATTGGTTGAGCAAAACCTACTGCCTGCAATTCTGCCTCAATATCAAACGTGTAGTAATCATCGCTCCAAGGTTCAGTGCTTTTCATTAAGGTAAATAGAACAGGTGGTAGGTTTTGGATGACGCTCGATTTAGGGTTGTTATCTACCAACGCTATTGCACCACCAGGTCGTAGGAGTCGCAAAGCTTCTGCAAAAATTTCTTTGCTGGCATAGCCTGGAAGTTCATGAGTGACAAACTGGAGTGTCACTAGGTCAAAGGAGTTGTCTGGTAGTTTTGTGTCTTCGGCTTGGGCGTGAATCCACTCAGATATTTCTCTATTGATATCCCGATGACGAGCAACAGTAAGCATATATGGTGACAAATCAAGACCTACTGTGCGAACCGGATGACTTTGCTTTTGCTGGTAGTAGCGGTGCAGCGCTAGGGTAGAAATACCCACAGAACAGCCAATATCTAGAATATTCCGTACATCCGGCGGGCCATAGGTAGCTAGAACTTCATGAAAACTACCTCTAAGCCGTGCATGGGCAGTTTCCCAAGTTAAATTTTCTTTCGGCCACACCCGCAGTGCCATTGAGTAAGTAGCTGACTCTGTTTCAAAAGCCGCATCCCAGCAGAGGTTACCTTGAGAGTAAGCGTGGAAAGGTACTTTGTAGTAGTCAGGGTAAACAACATTAGGGTTAGTTACTTCCGAAATCTGCTGTTTGACTCCTGATAATTTAAGTGCCTCGTAGTTTTTGCGCCAGGGAACACCATTTTTCTCTGCGGTTTTGATGAGTACTTGTCTGGCTTGGTGTTTCATCAACTTGTAGATAGGCCCGGTCTGAATCAGAAGATTGACGAATTTGGAGAGCGTATCTTCCCCAGCCCAGTCTGGTTTTAGCTTGTTGTTCATCAGCTTGCAAAAATATAGGCAAGGTAATTAATAATGTAGATAGGTGAAAACCAACATTATTATCAGGGTTATCAGTTGCCTCTTGTCATTAAATAAAGTTGAGCTGCGCTGAAACAGAAGTTGACTTTTGTGATTGTGGGGGCTGGCCCCACCGATGTAGAATTAGCAGGTGCGATCGCGCAGTAGTGACTGATGGGACAAGATACTGACAGATCCTAAATCTTCCCCATGCAGAGATACCAATAGTACCCACAAGGCAAGCAATCAACAGGGCGTTTGTTTATTTAATTTTGATGCAAATTGTAGGCTGGCTTTGCGCTTTTGTCGTCAGTATCCAAACGATATAAAGAATCACTAGGAGCATTCATGACGGTTTCATAGCGTTGGCGCTCGTCCAGTTCTCGATTCCACTTATCTAGTAAAGAACGAGCTTCGGCTGGTATTACATAACGCAGCGATTTTTTCGTTTTTTTATTCTTAATTAAGATAACGCCAAAGTTGCGAGAATCGTTTTTAGAAGGGACAACCCGTAGAGAATATTGACCTGGAGTGGCAACTGTAGCAATCATAATGCCATCTGCAACGCAAGGACAGGGCGCATTTGCACCGTCTAGGTAAGTAACGTCCAAGTCGCGTGGTTTGGCATCAAGACGCTGCATTGCATCCAATCCTACACGAATTCCCAAAGCAATGTAACTACCAAAACCTCCGTGTACACGTTTGCCTAATGTTACCCATTCTTCAGGAGTTTGGGCTTTTACTAAAACGCTTGGAAATACAAACCACAAACAACTTAGCAAGCATAAGAGTCGCATCAGTTTTGCGATCATAATTATTTACTCTTTATCGCTAGATATTTTCAGATTTTCTAGCAAAGAGTATGAAAATGCTATAGCGGCTTATCAAACAGTGGATAAAAATAGGGAATACAAAGCAATACGGTTCCTCAGCTACAGCAATAAAGTAGCGCAGATGTCGTAGTTACCGATTTTTGATATTTTATAAGTATTAATTATAAATAAATATATATTGGACATCTCAAAAAAATCTAAATATCATACTCGTACAGAGATTTGCTCGATCCCAGAGCAATAGGTGTAAAAACAATGTCAGAGAATTTTAGAAGTAAAGTTGTTACACAAGGAGTGCAGCGCTCGCCTAATAGAGCAATGCTGCGTGCAGTAGGTTTTCAGGATGAAGACTTTAACAAACCGATTGTGGGTGTGGCTAATGCCTACAGCACGATCACTCCCTGTAACATGGGGATAAATAAACTAGCGCAAAGAGCCGAAGCTGGGCTGAGACATGCCGGGGCGATGCCACAAATGTTCGGCACGATTACTATTAGTGATGGGATTTCGATGGGAACTGAGGGGATGAAATATTCCCTAGTGTCACGAGAAGTGATTGCAGACTCGATTGAAACCGCCTGTAATGGGCAAAGTATGGATGGTGTCATTGCCATCGGTGGCTGTGATAAAAATATGCCAGGGGCAATGATTGCGATCGCCCGGATGAATATCCCGGCTATCTTTGTTTACGGTGGCACGATTAAGCCCGGACACTACAACGGCAAAGATTTAACAGTTGTCAGTTCTTTTGAAGCTGTAGGCCAATATAGTGCTGGCAAAATTGACGAAGCAGAACTATTAACAGTCGAACGTCAAGCTTGCCCTGGTGCTGGTTCCTGCGGTGGTATGTATACAGCAAATACCATGTCTTCGGCATTTGAAGCAATGGGGATGAGTTTGCCCTATTCTTCTACAATGGCAGCAGAAGACGAAGAAAAAGCCGATAGTACAGAAGAATCAGCATTAGTTTTAGTAGAAGCAATTCGCAATCAACTCTTACCCCGACAGATCATCACCAGAAAATCCATAGAAAACGCTATTTCTGTAATTATGGCTGTGGGTGGTTCTACAAATGCTGTGTTACACTTTCTGGCGATCGCCAATGCAGCTGGTGTAGAACTAACATTAGATGACTTTGAAACTATCCGTGGTCGTGTCCCAGTTTTATGTGATTTAAAACCCAGTGGTAGATATGTCGCCACAGACTTACATCAAGCTGGTGGTATTCCCCAAGTGATGAAAATGCTATTGGTGCATGGATTACTTCACGGTAACTGTATCACCATCACAGGTAAAACCATCGCCGAAACTTTAGCAGATGTCCCCGATGAACCACCCACCGATCAAGATGTGATTCGTCCTTGGAATAAGCCGATGTATGCCCAAGGTCACTTAGCCATCCTTAAAGGAAATCTCGCTACAGAGGGAGCAGTAGCAAAAATTACTGGGGTGAAAAAGCCAGTAATTACAGGCCCAGCACGGGTATTTGAATCTGAAGAAGAATGCTTAGATGCGATTCTCGCAGGTAAGATTAAAGCCGGTGATGTGCTTGTTATCCGTTATGAAGGCCCCAAAGGCGGCCCTGGGATGCGAGAAATGCTAGCCCCCACCTCAGCAATTATCGGTGCTGGTTTGGGCGATTCGGTAGGATTAATTACTGATGGGCGATTTTCCGGTGGTACTTACGGCATGGTAGTTGGTCACGTAGCTCCAGAAGCCGCCGTTGGTGGTGCGATCGCTCTGGTAGAACAAGGTGATAGCATCACTATTGATGCTAATTCTCGCTTGTTACAAATCAACATTGACGATGCAGAATTAGCTCTTCGCCGCGCCAAATGGCAACCCCGTCCACCCCGTTATACAAAAGGCATCTTAGCAAAATATGCGTCTTTAGTTTCCTCTAGCAGTGTTGGTGCTGTCACAGACTTGGACTTATTTAATGAGTAGGGAGGGGGGAGCAACGCGCTCATAGTGAGATCATCGTGAAATGATCTGGGGTAGCGGGGGTAGCTGGGGAAGCTGGGGGAGCTGGGGGAGTCATATCGTGTTCGGTTAAAGACTTATCATTAAGACCGCAGGAAAGCAGGGAGGAGGGTGCAGGGGGAGAAAGGCTTTTTACGTTTTTGCACAGATGCGGGAATTATAACTAATTATCCGAACTTGATATGATTGCAGAAATGCAATTGGATGAGTTGCGGTTGGCGATTGAACAACCTGCGGCGCATCATGTGGTAGTTTTTGAAACAGGGCTAGCACCTGACATCCCCAGCACAATCCTCTGCCGTCGTGCCCAGTCAAACCAAGTGCTAATATGATGTCCGGCAAATCACCCTGAATATGTCATTGCGAGTGGAACGAAATGAAACGACGCAATCGCAAAGTTTTTGGGATTGCTACCCTTCGGTCGCAATGACGGTTATTTAAACGGACATGATATGACATTCGGTTGTTACGGTATTTTTTCCCTTAGCCCCACTCTTGCAGCTGTTGATAAACAAGCCAGTAGGATTGTTAGACCATCCCTCTGTGATGTCTACGACAAGCCGCTATGCGTCTACGCAACCTTCACCAAACGCGAGCGCACTCAAGATAATTCCAGTTTTCCACAATGGTTTCATTTTACTGGGTCAGTGTAGTGCAGGAACCCATAATCTTAACCGCACTGAGGTTGAATATCTGGCAAGAGAAACCCCTGAGCATCTTGGCAATTTGGCAGCTAAAGTATTTCAGTTGCGGTTTCAATAAATAGCCACACATCCCCGCAGTTGTTCCTACTTTTAAAACATCCTCTTATCTTAGAACACTTTTAAATTTTTATTTAGTTCTTGATGTTACTTTAATAAGTAGGATAAATAACAATTTTAAATTTTCTACTTATATAAAACATCCTTCTTTTTCTGTCTATTAATTATTAATTTATGTAACTTTAACAGTTATATGCCAACTTTCCAGCTTTTTTCCTACGCTAAATCAATACTTTTAGGCTTTAATTTACTTAACTTTATTTCAATAATTGTTAAGAAATATGTGATTTATACATAGCTAATAGTTAGGGTTAAATATATCTAAAGTATAGTTACTTTTAAGTGAGTTTAAGGTTTATTGGTTGTCAGAGAGAAAATTAGTGAAAAATTCAATATATTCATCTCAAAATACCTTTGACAGCTAAAGCATGAAACATATTCTGATTACAGGTGGAGCGGGATTTATTGGTTCTCATTTAGCAGATGAACTACTGGCACAAGGATATCGAGTCCGCGTTCTAGATAATCTGGCAGCTCAAGTTCATGGATTCGGTGCCAAACGACCTGAATATTTAAACTCAGAAGTAGAGTTAATAGTTGGCGATGTTTGTGACTCAGATATAGTGCGACAGGCACTTAAGGGTATTGATGCTGTTTATCACTTAGCAGCAATTGTTGGTGTTGGTCAGAGTATGTATGAAATTGCTCAGTACACCAGTGTTAATAATATGGGTACAGCAGTTTTACTAGAAGCATTGATTGAGAAGCAGGTAGAGCGATTAATTGTCGCTTCTAGCATGAGTATATACGGTGAGGGGCTTTATCGTACTGCTGATGGCAATCTAGCTGTAGGAATTGAACGTAGCTTAGGACAACTTAAAGCAAGAGATTGGGAAGTTCGCAATCAAGCAGGAGAAGTATTAAAACCTATACCTACACCAGAAAGCAAACTACCTGCTTTGCCTTCTATTTATGCGCTTTCTAAGTACGATCAAGAGCGAATGTGTTTGATGATTGGCAAAGCTTATGGTATTGATACAGTCGGTTTACGATTTTTCAACGTTTTTGGAACCCGTCAAGCTTTGTCTAATCCTTATACTGGCGTTTTAGCAATCTTTGCTTCTCGATTTCTCAATAACAAGCCACCTCTAATTAATGAGGATGGTTATCAACAGCGTGACTTTGTAAGTGTCTATGATGTTGCTAAAGCTTGCCGTTTAGCTTTAGAAGTAAAAGAAGCAGCAGGCCATGTTTTTAATATTGGTAGTGGTAGGCAATACACAATTCGTGGGATTGCCGAACAAATGGCGACTGTGTTAGGGAAAGAACACATCCAAGCAGAAATTACTGAAAAGTACCGTGTGGGCGATATTCGTCATTGTTTTGCAGATATTACTAAAGCACGGCAAATTCTAGGTTATGAACCCCAGATAACTTTAGCCGAGGGTTTGGTGGAATTAGCAAGCTGGCTAGAGGGTCAAGTGGCGTGCGATCGCACCCCAGAAGCTAGAGCAGAACTCGCTGTACGCGGCTTGACAGTATGAGTAAATTAACACTCTCAAAAATATCTGCGTTTATCTGCTGTCTTTGCGTCTGAATCATTAAACAAAGACGCTTCAGAGAACAACAAAGGAATAATTTCTATGGTGACAAAGTTGAAATCAAATATTTCAACGTTAAATACTGAAGGAAAAATGGCATCTGCATCAACAGCAAATAATCCGGTTTTGGGTGTACTAGAGTGGTTTCGTCCAGGGGAATATGAGCGAGTTGATTGGTTATTAGCTGATTTGAAAAGATTGGGCGTAACCCAGTTACGTACAGGGTTTTCTTGGGCTGATTGGCATACATCACAAGGGCAAGAATGGTACGCTTGGTTATTTCCTAAACTAGCTCAATCGGTAAATATTCTGCCTTGTTTTCATTATACGCCCCCATCTTTAGGCATTGAGCCGAAGACATCTGCACCACCACGTCAACCAAAAGATTTTGCCGATTTTTTAGATTTAATGATTACTAAGTTTGGCAAATACTTTGAATGGGTAGAATTGTGGAATGAGCCGAATAATTTAAATGATTGGGATTGGCGACTCGATCCAGAATGGAACATCTTTGCAGAAATGATCGGCGCGGCGGCTTATTGGAGTCAGCAACGAGGAAAAAAAACTGTACTTGCTGGTATGGCTCCTTCTGATGCTAACTGGTTGCGACGGATAGGCCAAAAAGGTGTATTAGCTTATATTGATGCCGTTGGTATACATGGTTTCCCTGGAACTTGGGAGTTTGATTGGGAAGAATGGGCGGTAAAGGTTGAGCAAGTGCAAGAGGTACTAGCTCAATTTAATGCGGATGCCCAAGTGTGGATTACTGAGACAGGTTTTTCTACTTGGAAGCATGATGAACACGCACAACTAGAAGCTTTTATAAGTGCGATCGCTGCGCCTGTAAAACGAGTTTACTGGTATGCAGGATACGATTTACAACCCGATCAGCCTACACAAGATGGTTTGTATTGTGATGTGAGACATTATCACATGGGTTTAAAACGGGCAGACGGTTCGCCCAAGTTGTTATACCGTTTGTGGGCTGATTCTGGTTTAGATGCAGTACGTAACGCTTTAGAACTAGGTAAACCTGCACCAATAGAATGCCATGAACAACGACCTGTATTAATTACAGGTGGGGCTGGATTTATTGGTACTAACTTAGCGCATCGTTTGTTAAGTTCGGGGCGGACTGTATTAATATTTGATAATCTTTCCCGTCCGGGTGTAGAGGCAAACTTGCGTTGGTTGCGCGAAGTACATGGCGATCGCGTACAGATTCAAATTGCAGATATTCGAGATTCCTATGCGATTACTGAAGCTGTTCAATGTGCCGAGCAAATTTTTCATTTATCTGCACAAGTAGCGGTAACTACAAGCTTAAAAAATCCCATACATGACTTCGAGGTAAATATTCGTGGCACTTTGAATTTACTCGAAGCAATGCGGAATATGGAAAATCCACCGCCTTTAGTATTTACATCGACGAATAAAGTTTATGGAGATTTACAAGATATTAAATTGCAACTTAATAGTAAACGTTATCAACCAGTAGATGAATTAATTCGTAATAGTGGTATTAGCGAAGGGCGTAGTTTAGCATTTCATAGTCCCTACGGTTGTTCTAAAGGTGCAGCAGATCAATATGTGCTGGACTACGCTCACACCTTTGGTTTATCAACTGTAGTTTTTCGCATGAGTTGTATTTACGGCCCTCACCAATTTGGTACTGAGGATCAAGGATGGGTAGCACATTTTTTAATTAGTGCTATTGAAGGGCAACCTATTTGCTTATACGGAGATGGAATGCAAGTACGAGATGTGTTGTTTGTAGAAGATTTAGTTGACGCATTTTTACTAGCCCAAAATTGTATTCACAAACTATCTGGTCAAGCTTTTAATATTGGCGGCGGTGCAGCTAATACTATTAGTTTATTAGAATTAATTGATTTAATTGGGAAAATTCAAGGCAATAGACCAAATGTAAAATTTGATTGTTGGCGACCAGGAGATCAACGTTATTACGTTTCTGATACAAGTAAATTCACGGCGGCTACTGGTTGGAAACCGCAAGTAAATGTTCGTCAAGGTGTGCAGCAACTTTATCAATGGTTATTGAAGTCGCGGGGTTTAATATCTGCACCACTCGTAGTTGGGAGGATAAGTGTATAGATTTTTGGGATAAGTCTTGTACTGATTCTCTGTAAAGATGCATTTAATTTTTATGAAACGAACCGCAAAGGACGCAAAGAACGCAAAGAAAGAGAGAGATAGTTATTTAATGCAAGTTTATAAAGAATTGGTATTACACAGATAAACACATAAAAATAATTGATTTTTACCAAATATCTTATGAAATATGCACTGATTAATCCTAACTGGGCTTTTGATGGCAGTATTTATTTCGGTTGTCGTGAGCCTCATTTACCACTAGAGTATGGTTATGCCAAAGCTTTATTAGAGCAAGCAGGGCATGAGGTATTGCTAGTAGATGGACAACTGGAACAACTATCTTTAGAAGAGATAAAAACGCGGGTTACTAACTTTCAACCAGATTTTTCTGTAATTACTACTGCACCTAGTTATTTATTCTGGCGATGTGCGCCACCGGAGGTGCGTGTCCCTCAAATAGTAGTAAATTATTTGCATGAAATTGGTGGTATTTGGATAGCAGTTGGCCCTCATGGTTCCACCACACCTAAAGCTGCGTTAAAAAAACTAGGTGTGGATGTAGTAATTATGGGTGAGTGTGAGGAAATATTGCCGCAATTTGCCCAGAAAACAAAAAAACAGTGGCAAGAAATTTCTGCTATTTGTTATTGGGATGGTGATACGCCACGCATTCAAGGTAGTCCCCATGTTGGTGATATGACAAGCCTACCTGCGTTACATTGGGCTGATGAGTTAGTTAAAAAACACCACCATCACCATCATCGTTTTGATGTTGTGCCAACAGGGTTAGGCGCAGAAATGGAAGTTTCTCGCGGTTGTCCTTATCACTGTTCTTTCTGCGCTAAAGAAAATTTTCGCAATAACTACCGCAAGCGTCCTTTATCTGTAATTTTAGAAGAATTAGATGGATTTATAGGTCAAGGTGTTGAGTATATCTATTTTATTGATGAGATTTTTCTGCCGAATAAGGAGTTATTAAAAGCTTTAGTAGAACGTCCAATTAAGTTTGGCATTCAAACGCGCATTGATTTGTGGAATCAAGAAATGTTAGACCTTTTAGGTGCAGCAGGTTGTGTTTCTATTGAAGCAGGAGTAGAAAGTATTACAGCAGAAGGTCGTCAACTACTCGATAAAAATTGTAAGTTATCAACTCAACAATTAAGCGATCGCTTAATCTATGCCAAGCAGCGAGTACCATTTGTCCAAGCGAACTTATTGGAATCAAAAGTAGACGCACCAGAAGCAATTGAACAGTGGCGAGAATATTTGCAAAAATTTGGAGTTTGGGCAAATAAACCTGTACCTTTGTTTATTTATCCTGGTTCGCCAGAATACACAAAAAAATGGGGTTTTCCAGATGACCATGCTTGGGAACGCGCCCACGCTCACTATTTAGAAGTTTACGCCCAGTTTAGTGATATTCAAGAACAGCAACCTGTACCTTTAAGCGAGTTAGAAATTAGCAAGAGGTGAGGAGTGAAGAATAAACCTCAACGTATTTTAATGACTGCTGATACTATCGGCGGTGTTTGGACATACGCACTTGAACTGACAAAAGCTTTGGGAGAATATGGTGTAGAAGTTGCGATCGCAACAATGGGCGCACCGTTAACTAGCGAACAGCGTCACGAGGTAAAACAAATTACCAACCTGACCTTATTTGAAAGCAACTTTAAACTAGAATGGATGCCCAATCCTTGGCAGGATGTCCAGCAAGCGGGTGAGTGGTTATTACAACTTGAGGCACAATTACATCCTGATATTGTGCATCTCAATGGTTATGCTCACGCATCCTTGCCCTGGAAAACACCTAAGTTAATCGTAGCTCATTCTTGTGTTTTATCTTGGTGGCAAGCAGTCAAAGGAGAAGCAGCACCTAGTGAATGGGAACTCTACCGTCATGCAGTAATACAAGGTTTGCAAGCTGCGGATTTGGTGGTAGCACCTTCAAAAGCAATGCTGACTGCACTTAATCAACATTATGGTGTGATTACTAATAGTCAAGTAATTCTCAATGGTCGAGATAACAAGCTATTTATACCAGGAGAAAAGTCAGCATTTGTCCTCAGTGTAGGGCGCTTGTGGGATGAAGCTAAAAATGTAGCAGCACTAGAAAAAATTGCACCACAGCTGAATTGTCCCATTTATGTTGCGGGAGATACCCAGCATCCGCAAGGTGGAAATATCACAACTACACAGGTTAATTTGTTAGGTCGTTTGTCTCCGCAAGAATTAGCTCCTTGGTTGACAAAGGCAGCTATTTATGCATTACCTGCTCGCTATGAACCGTTTGGTTTATCTGTATTAGAAGCAGGTTTAGCTGGATGTGCCTTAGTGTTAGGTGATATTCCAAGCCTACGAGAAAATTGGCAAGATGCAGCAATTTTTGTGCATCCAGATGATTTAGAAGCTTTGCAAGCAGCTTTAAACTTTTTAATTGCGAATGCAGTGTATCGTCAAAATTTAGCACAAAAAGCTAGCGATCGCGCCTTAAAATTTACTTCCCAAAGCATGGCAGCAAAGTATTTATCCGCTTACAGTAACCTTTTACAGCAGATGACAAATGTATTGTATTAAGTTGAGCGCAACAATTATGAATTTTTTAGGACACAGATGTACGCAGATGAAGAATTTGATTATTTCTATGAGGAACTAAATTGATTAACTAACATTTAATGTTAAACCTCGTCCATTTTGAAACCTGGAGTAGTGATGGCTCTCTAGCCCGCTACTACCACCAGGGAGCAAGATGCTCCCACTACTTTTAAAACTATGGTTCTCAAAATAGATGTGGTTTAAAAGAATAACTACAGGAATTACGCATATCTACTCTTTCTTGTCTTTCTTGGCGCTCTTGGCGTCTTGGCGGTTATTAAAATCCTATGCAAATCGTAATTTTTTGCCACTCACTCTTATCCGATTGGAATCACGGCAATGCCCACTTTCTTCGCGGCATTACAACAGAATTGATCTCACGCAGACATCAAGTAAGAGTTTACGAACCCAGAGAAGCTTGGAGTCTACAGAATTTAATAGCAGAACACGGGGAAAATGCGCTTACGCAATTCCATTCCACCTACCCGCAACTGAACAGCATTCGCTACGACTTAGAAACCTTAAATTTAGATACAGCTTTAGCTGAAGCCGACTTAGTTTTAGTGCATGAGTGGAACGACCACCAGCTTGTACAACAAATTGGCAAACATCGTCAGCATTCAGATAAATATAAACTATTTTTCCACGATACCCACCATCGCTCTGCCACAGCACCAGATAGCATGGCAGCTTATGACCTAAGTAATTATGATGGAGTTCTCGCATTTGGAGGCGTTGTCCGCGATATTTATCTAGCGCGTGGTTGGGCAAAACAAGCTTGGACTTGGCATGAAGCCGCAGATACACGAGTGTTTCATCCAGTAAATACACAACAAGAACCAGAAGGCGATTTAGTCTGGATTGGTAACTGGGGCGATGAAGAACGTACAGCCGAATTACACGAATTTCTGATCCAACCAGTTAAAAAATTAGGATTGAAAGCACGTATATATGGCGTGCGTTATCCAGACTCAGCACTACAAGCACTTAAAGATGCAGGTATTGAATACGGCGGCTGGTTGCCCAACTACAAAGTACCAGAAGTATTTAGCCGCTTCCGCGTTACCGTCCACGTACCCCGTCGTCCTTATGCAGCTACCCTTCCAGGTATTCCCACAATTCGACCATTTGAAGCACTTGCTTGTGGTATCCCATTAATTTCTGCACCTTGGCAAGATATAGAACAATTATTTAATCCAGGCAAAGATTTTCTAGTTGCTCATACAGGAGAGGAAATGCAACACTATCTCAAAGAAGTATTAACAACCCCAACAATAGCACAGGAACTTGTCACAAATGGACTACATACAATTCAATCTCGCCATACTTGTAGCCATCGGGTAGACGAATTACTAAACATCTGTAGCAGCCTAAATCTTTAAACTTCTTACATGAGTCAATAAAATCTTGGGCGTTGCTGAATTTGAATATGAAATGCAAAAATCAACTCTTTTCAACTCTTACTCTCTGCGACTCTGCGCCTCTGCGTGATTCAAATTCATATTTCCTCTCAGCAACGCCAAATCTTGATTACATCTGCGTTTATCTGCGGTTAAATTTACAATTATGAATCTTAACATCGCTTTTTTTGGTTCTAGCCTCGTATCCGCCTACTGGAATGGAGCAGCAACATATTACCGAGGCATTATTCGCGCCTTACACGATCGCGGACATCATGTAACCTTTTATGAACCAGATGCTTATGAACGACAACAACATCGAGACATCCCCGATCCAGATTGGGCTAAAGTTGTTGTTTATTCAGCAGATGAAGCAGGCGTATCTTCAGCATTAAAACAAGCCGCATGTGCAGATTTAGTAGTAAAAGCTAGTGGAGTTGGGGTATTTGATACTTGGTTAGAACAAGCAGTTTTAGACTTACAATCATCTACTACTTTAGTAGCTTTTTGGGATGTAGATGCACCCGCAACACTCGATAGAGTACAAGCCGATCCTAGCGATCCCTTTTTACCTTTAATTCCTCGCTACGATTTAGTTTTAACTTATGGTGGTGGCGATCCAGTAGTCAAAGCTTATGAGGCACTAGGCGCAAAAATTTGTGTCCCAATATATAACGCACTCGATCCATCTACGCACCATCGGGTTATACCAGATCCCAAATTCAGGGCTGATTTAGGTTTTTTAGGTAATCGTTTACCAGATAGAGAGGCGCGGGTAGAAGAGTTTTTCTTACAAGCTGCTGCTGCACTTCCAGATAAAGAATTTATTTTAGGTGGAAACGGTTGGGGTGATAAATCTTTACCAGCAAATGTACGCTATCTCAGTCATGTTTATACTGCTGACCACAACGCATTTAATTGTACTCCTCTAGCTGTATTAAATATTAGTAGAGAAAGTATGGCGCGTTATGGTTTTTCTCCAGCAACGCGGGTATTTGAAGCGGCGGGTGCTGGTGCTTGTTTGATAACAGATAAATGGGAAGGTATTGAACAATTTTTAGAGCCTGAAAAGGAAATTTTGGTAGCTCAAAATGGTGAGGAAGTTGCAGAAAAATTGCGATCGCTTTCACCAGAACACGCCCGTTCCATCGGTACAGCAGCACGTCAGCGTGTTTTAGCAGAACATACTTATGCTCATCGTGCCGCACAATTAGAGGTTTTATTAGGTGCAGTGCGCTCGCCTGTTTATCTTTAGTTCGTCAATATCAAATTTTTTAACGCAAAGAACGCAGAGGTAAACGCAAAGGTACGCGAAGGTAAAAACTAATTTTTGCAAGAGTATTTAAGTCACAATAAACGATGAAAAGCTCTCTTGAGTATTCCTTTAATATCGTCATTCTCGGATTATCAATTACTTCTTCTTGGGGTAATGGACACGCAACTACATATCGTGGACTAATGCGTGAACTTTGTGCGCGTGGGCATCGGGTATTATTTTTGGAAAGAGATGTTCCCTGGTATGCAGCAAACCGCGATTTACCTTGTCCTCCCTATGGGCAAACTGAGTTATATAGTAATCTGCAAGACCTCAAAGAACGATTTACTAAGGAAATACAAACGGCAGATTTAGTAATTGTCGGTTCTTATGTACCCGAAGGCGTTGCTGTTGGGGAATGGATAACGAGTATGACTAAAGGTGCAACGGCTTTTTACGATATTGATACGCCTGTGACTTTGGCAAAATTATCGCGTGGGGATACAGAATATCTCTCTTTTGATTTAATCCCTCGCTATCAGTTGTACTTATCTTTTACAGGTGGGCCAATTCTTGGGCGTATTGAGCAGCAGTATGGATCGCCAATGGCAAGACCATTATATTGCTCTTTTGATCCGGCTTTATATTATCCAGAATCTCACACCCAGAAATGGGACTTAGGTTATATGGGTACTTATAGTAGCGATCGCCAACCTATACTAGAAAAGTTATTACTAGAACCTGCGCGTTATTGGCAACAAGGACGCATGGTTGTAGCTGGGCCCCAGTATCCTAATGATATTCAATGGCCTGCAAATATTGAGCGGATTGAACATTTACCGCCTGCAAAGCATCGAGAATTTTATAATGCTCAAAGATATACCCTCAACATAACTCGTACTGATATGGTGCAAGCAGGTTACTCGCCTAGTGTGCGTTTATTTGAAGCTGCTGCTTGTGGTACACCGATTATTAGTGATTATTGGGAAGGACTGGATACATTTTTTAAGTTTGGTACAGAAATTCTTGTCTCTTATACAGCTAAAGATACTCTGCGCTATTTACAAGAAATATCAGAAACCGAACGCATTGCTATAGGCGATCGCGCCCGTCAGCGTGTTCTAACATCTCATACTGCTGCCCATCGTGCCATAGAATTGGAAAGCTACGTCTTACAGTTACTTGCTAAACAGTAATAAACTATCGCCCTCTTTCCCCTCACCTCAAAATTATCATTTTTATTCAAACTATTTTGAGTATTTTAGGTGATTGACAAAATACCCTTTATTCTAACTTCTTACGAGTGAAGTGGCTGTATCAATATTGCTCAAGTTGACAAATAAAATTCAGTATAGTCTTCGGAACCTGATGCAGATGAGTAGCCTGACAACCGGGGTGCATCACAAGCAAACTTCCGTGTTCCAGCCAGAAGTCAGTCGGCTTGCCCCCGATAGCCTTTATCTGGAACTTTCGCCATACTTCTATCGGAGATACCGTAACAAAACGACTCCTTGAGGGAAGGGTTTGCATTCAACCAAGTTCAAGTGTTCCTGTAAACCAGGCGAGCCAAACAGTGGGATTCCAGCACCCAAAATCATTGGAATCACAGCAATCATGTATTCTGAAATTAGCCCCTGTGCCCGAAAAGATGCAGCCAGTTGACCACCACCCACTAGCCAAACCCGATTTAACTTCTGTGCCTGTAGTTCCGCAATAATTTCACCTGGACTGTTAGAGGTTAGTCTGACTTCTGGTTGCTCAACCTTAAGCGATCGCCTAGAGACAACCCAACATGGTTTACCAGGATAAGCCCACTCTCCAAATCCAATCACCTGTTCGTAGGTGCGGCTTCCCATCAACAGGGCATCTATCGAGGCATAAAACTGGGCATAGCCGTAGTCATTGTCCTCTATTTGAAAAGCACTCAGCCAGTCTACACTGCCATCGGCAGCAGCAATATAGCCATCAATGCTGACAGCAACTTGGTAAATAATCTGGGTCATAACAGAAGCAATAGCGCAATTTCTTACTCTTGAATCTCTAATCCTAAAACACTCGTTTACACCTTTGGCGATGATTTGGCACACTTCCCTGACACGGTAGGGATTGGGGGCTTTGGTTCGCTCCATTATCCTTTGCACTACGTCTTTGACGATTCTACCAGTTGGCAATTTACCACCAGCTTCTTGTACTGAAAGTTGCCACACTTCCTGCTGCTGTTGGGAGTCTAGCTCAATACTGCTCATACCAAGTTGCGTTCTGTTGTAGTAATCTTTCGTTAGGGGAGGTTGCTTTGCTCCACTTTGTTTCGCTCGCAATGACAGTTGGTACTTTTGATTGCAACAAGGCATTTTATGTCTTTGATCTCCCTAAGGGTTAACCCTTACACAATTGGGTTTACAGGATATTGTGCAAAAAAATGCTCAATTCTAGAGGCAATATATTGACTGTTTTTGATGTGCGATCGCATAAAATTGCATCGATAGCCCAGAAGACTAAACAAGCGTGCCAGTCGAATACGAGTCAGCAATATTTTTAATAATTTCTGCGAAAAATTTGAAATTGAGTTTGATAACTAGGTAGTAGACCCTACTTATTGAGACATTAAACATCAAGTTATGAATTCGATTGTTGGGACTTCAACTAGCCAGGGGGATCTCCAGAATACTTTTGTAAGTGTTCACAAAGGAGATTGTTGATGATAAAGATGCATACTGTACATGATCTCAATCAACAACTATCTCAACTCGTTGCCGAAGCCTGTTCGTATCCAGCGAGGAGTCTGATGCGGCGACAAAAACTTAGTGAGATAGTTAGAGTTGTGATGAAATCGGGCAAACTATGGAAGGAGAACACACCTTACTATAACGATGCTCTGCAACAAACTTGGTTGTATTTCTGCCGCAATCCAGAGCAATATAATCCAGAGCGTTGTAGCGTAATCACTTGGCTCGACAATTGCCTGAAGTGGCGATTGCAAGATTTTCGCACTTGGGAAGCGAAGAATCAAGCTAAAAATGTTTCTAGCTCCACGTTAGAAATTGAGGAAATAACAAACACCATTGAAAATCTGCCAGCAGACCCAGAGATTCCACCAATTTTAGAAGAAACTTATCAATGGGCTACAACAGATCCAGATGGCGAGTTAGCCAGTACTCATGTCAAAGGACGTCCTGAGGTAACTTGCCAGATTTTAATTCTGCGACGCTTACCTCCAGAAACCCCTTGGAAAAACATTGCTCAGGAGTTTAACTTACCCCCATCAACCGCACCCAATTTTTATAAACGCGAATGTCTGCCGCGGTTACGAAATTTTGCACTCAAACAGGGATATCACGAATTTTGATATTCAAGCACAGATAACTCAAAGAAGGAATATTTAGAACAAGGGAAACCATTATGATTTATAGGACTGAGAATATAACAGAAAAATCGATTCCGGTGTCTATCACGCAGACAGCGCTGAGAGTAGCACGTCAATTTGCCCAGCAACAGCCGACAAGAGAAAAGAAAAAGCAGGTTTATCTCAATACCCTGGCTGTATGTGTTGTAAATGACTACATGGAAATGATGGACATTGCTACTGACTTAAAAGGTAGTGACAGTTGGGATCAGGCTATGCGGCTTTATGGTGATGTTGCAGACTTGAAGTTGACTAAATTGGGCTACTTAGAATGTCGCCCCCTCAAGTCTGGTGAAGAGATTTGTTACATTCCACCAGAAGTGCCGGACGATAGAATCGGTGTAGTTGCAGTTGAGCTAGACACAGAGCGTCAAAAAGCAACTCTGGTGGGTTTTACTAAAACAGTGAAATCTGGTGAGGTATCCATTAATCAACTGCAAAGCATTGACGATTTACTTGCACACTTAGATCACCTTGAACGTAACCAAAGCGAAGTCAACTTAAGTCAGTGGTTGCAAAATATTTTTGAGGTAGGTTGGCAGTCAATTGAAGAAATTTTATCTCCAAAAGTACCACAACAAGCTTTTCGTTACAAAAGCAGAGTTACGCGAGGTAAGCTAGTTGACTTGGGAATACAATTGCCAGGTCAATCGGTAGCGCTGATTGTTACCCTAACCCCAAAAAACTCGGTAGAAATCCAACTCAAATTGCAGGTGCAGCCCACTGGTGTACAAACCTACTTACCTGAAAATCTAATTGTGAAAGTGCTAGATTTCAAGGGAGTTGCTGTTATGGAAGCTCATGCTAAAAGTAGCAATGCTCATGTAACACTAGAGTTTAATGCTCAAATTGGAGAACGCTTTAGCGTTAGGTTAGAACTAGGGGATACTAATATTACTGAGAACTTTATAGTTTAAGCAGATGCATTCATTGGTTGTTGACCATGCAAAAGTTGGTTGTCTTAAAGCTAGATGGTAACTTAAGCGATGGTGTAAAAGTCACGCTGGAGATTGGGGCAGAAGGAGATCGCGCTACCACAGAAATTCGAGGCTACCTGACGCCAAAGCCAGAAATAATTACACACTATGACCTTTGGCAGACAACCTACCGCAGCTTGGAAAATTTTCGCATCACGCCTATAAGTATTAGTATTGGGAGTTCTCGTATCGAGCAAATTAACAACTGCCGCCAATTAGGTGAAAATTTAAGCGAACAGATGAATAGCTGGCTCAACTGCCAGTCATTTCGTCCAGTTAAGGAGAAATTACTTAAACAACTAAAATCTGATGATACGGTACGGGTACTGTTTAAAACTGACGATATCTGGTTACGACGGCTCCCCTGGCAGCTATGGGAGTTCTTTGAGGATTATTCTCAAGCCGAAGCCGCGTTGAGCGCTCCAGAGTACGAAAACTTGCCAAAACCAAAGATAGCCGCTGTTAAAGAGAAAGTAAAAATCTTAGCTATTCTAGGAAATAGTGAAGGGATTCTTGTCGAGAAAGATCGAGAGATCCTAGAAAAATTACCAAATGCAAAAATAACTTTTCTGGTAGAGCCACAACGTTGCCAGTTGAATCAGCAACTATGGGAACAGGACTGGGATATCTTATTTTTCGCTGGTCATAGTTCCAGTCAAGACGATGGTAGAAGTGGTCAAATCTACATTAATGAAACCGATTGCTTAACAATTGAGGAGTTAAAATATGCCCTTAAGAAAGCTATTGGTAGAGGCTTACAGTTAGCTATTTTCAATTCTTGTGATGGCTTGGGATTAGCGCATCAATTAGAAGATTTGCACATCCCACAAATTATTGTTATGCGCGAGCCAGTGCAAGATTTGGTAGCACAAGAATTCTTAAAAAATTTTCTGAGGAAATTTTCAACAGGAGAATCTCTTTACTTAGCAGTCCGAGAATCAAGGGAAAGGTTGCATGGCATTGAGGATGAATATCCTTGTGCTACTTGGTTACCCGTACTCTGCCAAAATCCAGCAGTAGTGCCACCAACTTGGAACCAACTGCTCTCGCCGGAATTAAAAACAGAAGGACTGCCACCAAAAAATTACAGAACTCAACGCCAGTTTGAATGGCGTAGCGTTCAGGTAGTGCTGTTGTCAAGTTTGATTATTACCAGTTTATTCATGGGAACCAGAGCGCTTGGTCTATTGCAGGCATCAGAATTAAGGGCTTTTGACTACCTCATGGGGCTGCGCCCAGAAGAACAATCAGATTCACGTTTTTTGATAGTTACTGTTGATGAAGCAGATATCCAGTATCAAAACCGAATGAAGATGAATATGCGATGGTCTCTGTCAGACCAAGCACTTGCACAACTATTGAAAAAACTGGATCAGTACCAACCAAGAGCTATTGGATTAGATATCTATCGTGATTTTTCTGTAGATCCCAACTATGCAGATTTAGCAACTCGTTTACATACAGATAAACGCCTTTATGCAGTATGCAAAGTTTCTGCTGCTGAAGATGGCGCTCCGGATGGTACTCCTCCTCCTCCAGAAGTTCCCAAAGAACGTCTTAGCTTTAGTGATTTTGTAGCAGACGATAATGACATTGCCCGCCGGCAGCTTTTACATTTGACTCCTCCTGTGACATCTGACTGTGCTGCGGAATATGCCTTTAGTCTCCAGCTTGCGCTTCATTATTTAGAAGCAAAAGGTATCAAGTCAGATTTTACCCCAGAAGGTAACTTGCAGATTGGTACTGCCATATTTAAGCAATTAAAAGCTTATACCAGCGGTTATCAAGGAGTAGATGCAAAAGGTTACCAAATCCTGCTCAATTATCGTTCGCTTCGATCTTTGCAAAACATTGCTCAACAAGTACCTCTTAGAGATGTCCTTAACGAGCAGATCAATCCTGAATTAGTAAAGTTACTTAAGGATCGTATTATTCTTATTGGTGTTACAGCCCCTAGTACTACCGATTATTGGAAAACCCCCTACAGCGCTAAAGCGCTAACTAATCAAAAGCAAATACCAGGGGTGTTCGTACAGGCGCACATGATCAGCCAAATTATCAGTGCTGTTTTAAATCATCGACCTCTACTTTGGTGGTGGCCTACCTGGGTTGAAGCGCTATGGGTATGGGGTTGGTCATTAATGGGAGGAACTCTAGCATGGTTTATTCGGCAACCACTATATCTTGGACTTGCTGGAGTAATAATGCTATTGGCGCTGTTTGGGATTTGTTATGGCATTTTTACACAAGCAGGGTGGATACCATTGATTCCCGCAGCATTAGCGTTGGTAGCTGCTCAAGCAGTCGTTGTATCTAAAGGTATTCAGAATCGCCAACTTTCTTAGGCAACTTTTTATCTATTAAATTCGTCATGTCCTTATGCAGTGGTTATGATGTTAATAATAGTACAAAAGATTATGCCAATTTCCAGTCAAACATATATTTTGTCATTCTGAGCGAAATAAAAATCTTTAAAAGTATTTGTTTCGCTCAGAATGACATCTTTGTATGCAATTTAATATGACGCATTTTTGCTGTTTTTATATATCGTAGTTTCATTCAATTGTGGTTATTAAAATTACTGGCTTACTACGAACATACAAAAATACGGCAATTTCTTTCACATTTGCTCATAAAGCTTGAGTTTGTTCTGAATTCATTGTCATTGCAAGGCTAAAGATAATTTATCCATTCTCCATTAGATTCCTTTCGCAAAAGTGACATGTCTCCGATGAAACTTGCTGGCATTATCCCGCTATTACTCGTTAGTCTGACAAGTTACTCTTCGCTAGTTTGGGCACAGTCTCCCGAATCAGCTAACAGAGCGCAAGCCCCTAACCCAAGCCACTCTCCCCGTCCAAAGTTTCCAGATAACGGTGCGCCTACTGGTCGCCGTAAAGGAGGAACAAGCCGTGATGGTTGCTTACCATTGAATGCGCCTGTTATTGCCCTAGTGCCTGGTAAGGAAATTGCAGAGGAGTCAACATCGTTTTTGACTTACACAATTTCTGAATATCCGACTTTTTGGGTTTATGTACCTGAATTACCTATAAACGCTCGCTTAGGTGAGTTTCTACTTCAAGATGAAAATGACGACAACATCTATCGGACATCTCTATCACTACCAGAGAAGCCTGGTGTTGTCGGCATTACTTTGCCGCAAAATCCACAATATGCTTTGAAAACCAATAAGAATTATCAATGGTATTTTAAAGTTTTCTGCGGCAATTCCCAAAATAGTTTAGATTATTTTTATGTGAAAGCGTGGGTACAACGTGTGCCCTTAACTCAAGACTTACAAAATCAATTGAAAATAGCACAGTCGGGTGAATACACTACCTATGCTGTCAACCAGATTTGGCAAGACGCTATAACTAATTTAGCTAATCTTCGTCGTACTAATCCAAACTCACTTATCTTCATACAGGATTGGACACTTTTATTAAAAAATATTGGCTTATCAGAAATTGCAACAGCATCGATTGTAGAACTTCATAACCCACAAAAAGGCGTTGCTCAATCAAATTCATCTTTGGAATAAATATGGCAAGAAAACAGCGTATCTTATTCCGTCTGTTACAATCTTTTTCGAGACTTTTGTTCTTCTCTTCCTTAGCGCTAGTAACATCCTTACTATGTATTTTTAGTCCACCTGTTTTAGCAAGCCTTACTTACACCAACCTAAAGCAGCCACAAGCCAAAATCCAAAAATTGGTTACTCAAACTGAAAGCTTAGTAGAACGAGGTAAAGCTTACTATGAAGCAGGACAATTTACTGAAGCGCTCAAGGTCTTGGAACAGGCTGCTATTGATTATGGAAATACTGGAGATAAATTGAACCAAGCTATGGTGTTGAGCAATCTTTCCCTGACTTATCAGCAGTTTGGTAAAACAATGCCAGCACAAAAAGCAATTATTCAAAGCCTGAATTTGCTACAAGCTTTAAATCCTTCAAAAGACAGTCTGGCAATTTTAGCACAAGCTTTGGATGTACAGGGGCGGTTACAATTAACGCAAGGACAAACTGAAGCTGCATTGTCTAGTTGGCAAAAAGCAGCTGACATTTATCAGCAAATAAATGATCAAGAAACGTTAATTCGTAACCGGATTAATTCTGCTCAAGCTATGCAAGCGTTAGGGCTTTACCGTCAAGCACAAAAGACCTTAACCGATCTTCAGCAAACCCTTACTCATGTTACAGAATTATCAATTAAAGCAGCTGGACTTCAAGGGCTTGGAAATCTTTTACGAGGCGTTGGTGATTTAGATACATCTAGAACTGTTCTAGAACAAAGTTTAGCTGTAGCAAAGCAAGTACAATCTTCAAGAGCTATAGGTGATGGGTTGCTTAGTTTAGGTAACACAGCCTTAGCTCAAGGAAGAAGTCAACGAAGCATAGGCAATATAGAACTTGCTGAACAACAATTTCAAGCTGCTTTGGCATTTTATCAGCAGGCAGCTAAAGCTGCATCAGCTACTACGCGCCTGCTCGCACAGCTAAATCAGCTAAATTTATTTCTAGAGATTTTTAACAACAACTCAGACACTAATACGTTAAAACAAGCATTAGCCTTGTCTTCCCAAATCTTACCTGAAATTAACAAATTAGTTCCTAGCCGTAATTCAGTATATGCTCGGATTCAGTTTGCATCATTATTAAAAAATTTTACACACAAAACAACTACAAGTGGTCTTTCAAACTTGGATATTGCTCAACTATTATCTACCGCTGTGCAGCAAGCTCAGAACTTGAAAGACCAGCGAGCCGAATCTTATGCTCTTGGATTTCTTGGCGGACTGTATGAAGATAGTAAACAGTTATCTGATGCTCTAGCTTTAACACAAAAAGCCTTATTTATAGCCCAGAGTATTGATGCGTCAGATATTACTTATCAATGGCAATGGCAGCAAGGACGTTTACTCAAGCAAAAAGGAGATATAAAAGGTGCGATATCTGCATATGATACAGCTTACAAAACTCTCGAATCTTTGCGCGGCGATTTAGTTGCCGCTAGCCCAGACGTTCAGTTCTCTTTTCGTGAAAGTGTGGAACCAGTGTATCGGGAGTTAGTTGAATTGCAGTTACGAGCAGAAAACACACAAGGAGGCACACAACAGAGTAATCAATACAAACTCAAACAAGCTCGTCAGGTAGTGGAATCGCTTCAGCTAGCAGAACTGAACAACTTCTTTCGTTCACCTTGTTTAGAACCAATTGTAGAGATTGACAAAGTGGTTACTCAAGACAAAAAAGCAGCAGTTATTTACTCAATTATTTTGCCAGACCGCTTAGAGGTTATTTTAACCTTGCCAAATCAACAATTGCATCACTACACAAGCAATGTATCCCAACAGACTTTGGAAACTACCGTAGCTTTACTGCGGAAATCCTTACCGGATGTCGCCGCGACTTCTCAAGTCAAACAACAGTCACAAAAGATATATGATTGGCTAGTCCGACCAGCACAAGCAGAATTGTCTAATAGTGACATTACCACTTTAGTTTTTGTGTTAGACGGCGAATTACGTAATATTCCAATGGGGGTTCTCTATGATTCTCAGCACAAGAAATATCTCATAGAGAAATATGCGATCGCTCTGGCTCCTAGTTTACAACTTCTCGACCCCAAACCACTGCAAAAGGTGCCTTTAAATGCTTTAACTGCCGGAGTAGGAGAAGCACGCTCGATAGAAGGTCGAAAATTCTCAGCGCTGAAAAATGTAGTACGTGAATTAAAACAAATCCAGGCGGAAATCCCTCAGAATCAAGAACTATTAAATCAAAAGTTTATCGACAGTAATTTACGAAAGCAACTGCAATCATCTCCTTTTTCTGTGGTTCACTTCGCAACTCATGGAGAATTTAGTTCTGATCCAGAAAGAACCTTTATTCTCATCTGGGACAAACTATTAAAAGTTAAGCAATTTGATACTTTACTTCGAGTTAGCGATCGTAACAGGTATAGAAATATAGAGTTACTCGTTTTGAGTGCTTGCAAAACGGCTCAAGGTGATAAGCGAGCTGCTTTGGGATTAGCTGGGATAGCTGTGCGAGCAGGTGCGCGTAGTACATTAGCAAGCTTGTGGTCAGTGGATGACCAGATTACTGCTCAACTTATGAGTGAATTTTATCATGAGTTAAAGGCTGGAACGAATAAAGCTACTGCGCTCCAGCGTGCTCAACTAGCTGTGTTTACTAAAGAAAAAAGCCCGTATTTTTGGGCACCTTATATATTGGTAGGAAATTGGCTTTAGTAAAGTTGTTTACACAAATTTTTACGATATTGCTTAATATTCAAGCTGGTTTCTACTTGTTGGCATGAGGAACATTGCAAGCTATGGCGTTTTGCCATGAACGTCGGCTGGTATTAGCTACATTAGCTGTGAGTACCACTTCTCCCTTCTTATTCACCGACCATCCGCTTGCTTCTACAATCCGTTCTGGCATATTGCTAATTGGCTTACTAATAACGGATTGATCGTTGCGTAGGCGTAGCCCACCTTTGGCATCGCCTCTGGGTTTGAGCGATACCCAACCTACTTCTACTCCATCAGGAACTGCAACATCCTTCGTAGGATTGGAAGGTAAACCACCGCGTCCGGTGATGATAAAACTGCTTTGAGCATAACCAGGAGTATCGCAGACTTGGGCTACTTCAGTGTCTACGGCTATCGTGGGTAACTCTACTAAACCACTGTTGGGGTCAATACCAGGTGTATTAAGTTCTATTGAACCATTGAATTGAGGACTTGCTCCTGTTGCAGTGATGTCGCTTTTTGGAGTCGATGTATTGCGACGCTGAATCCCAAAGATTCCTTGAGCGCTGATTTCGACATTTCCACCACGAAAGTCAACAGAATTGGCGCTAATATCACTATTTTCGCTTGGAACAGCAATGATGAAGCCATCTAGTCCATCAATAGCGATGTTACCTCCAGGAATACCACTGCCTCTAGCATTAGTGGTGATAGAGCTTTGATTGCGTAATAACAACCAGGGGGAGCGTACAAAGATATTTCCGCCACCTCCTGTAGTGTCAGCAGTAATTTTGGCATTGTTATTTAGATATACAGAGTTAGCATGAATTTTTAAGTCACCTGCACGCCCTGAGCCTGTACTACTGACAGTTATTTTCGCCCCATTCTCAACTGCTAATTTTCCTGTTCTCAGTGTCAAGTCACCACCTGCTCCTTGTCCTGTCGTCCCAGCTTCTAAGCTACTGCCGTCTGTCAAGTTCAATTGTGCAGCTTGCACGGTCAGATTGCCACCACTAGCTGCGGGGTTAGTAGAATTAGTAGCGGCTGAAACGCGCATTCCATTGCTGATAGTTAGTTTTTCAGTACCAAGAAGCACATCTCCGGCTCGTCCACTACCAACATCTTCCGATGTAGCCGCCAAGATACCATTACCATTGAGGGCGATTGACTCAGGGGCGGTGATAGTGAGGTTTCCTCCCTTACCGCTACCAGAGGTGGATGCTGAAATCTGCGCTTTATGAAAAAAGTTTACTGTCAAGGTTTGTCCATTCAAAGGTTGAAGCGTCAGCTTTCCAGCTGGCCCTGTACTGCTTGTCTGAGCAAAAACACCACTAGTGGAACCAGATAACTGTATTTCTGGAATATTTAGTGTGATGTCACCTGCTTGTCCACTACCAAAGGTAGATGTACGCAGTTGCCCATCATTTAAAGCACTCAAGGTATTGGCGTTAAGAGTAATATCACCTCCATCCCCTTGCCCAGAAGTACTGGCTGCCAGTGCAGCACCATCGGTGATAGTTAAGGAGTTGGCGTTAACTGTTATATTGCCACCCTTTCCAGTTGAGCCTTCACCGACAGCAGTTGTCAATAGACTTCGACCTACAATGTCATTGGGCTTAGGGCTTTCAAGCGAAGTCCCACTCAGTTCTATAGATGAGGCGCGAACATTTAAGTCACCCGCATCTCCGGCACTAATTGTAGAAACCGATGCTTGTGCTCCACCCTGAATTAATAACCGTCCAGTGTCAATAGTCAAGTTTCCAGCATTTCCTTCATTTCCAGTCCCAGAAATTACACCGCTCGGAAATGGACGATCTTCCACGAAGTCAGAGACTAAAGCTCCACCAAATCCAATCAAATCTTTTATTTGAGAGGCGGACAAGCCTTGTTTTGAAGTACCAACAAGTTCTACTGAATCGGTGGCGTTAATAATCAATTCGCCTCCCTCTCCAGAGCTAGAAGTACCCGCCGAGATAATTCCTCCATTGTTGACTATCAGCTTCTTAGTATTAATAGCCAATTTGTTAGCATTTCCAGATCCCAATGTTCCAGAAGCCAAAACACTAGGAATATTTTCTGATGAGGTGCCACTAAGTTCTACAGACTCAGAGGCGTTCACAGTCAATTCCCCTCCTGGCATTTCGCCACCAGTACCAGTTGTCACCCATGCACCATCACGGACAATTAACTGTCTAGTATTAATGGTCAAGTTGCCACCTGCTCCGTAACCGGCAGTTTCATTACGCAATCCGCTAGGAACCTTATTTGTTGTAGTCAACAGATATGAGGGAGAATTATTAGCTGAGGTACCACTAAGTTCTATCAAGTCTGCCTTCACGGTTAAATTTCCTCCATGTCCTGTGCTAAGTGTACCTGCCGATACCACTGGCCCATTAGAGATAATTAACCGCCCAGTTTCAATGGTTAAGTTTCCGGCATCTCCACTTGCAGTAGGTAAAGAACTTAAAAAACTAGAAACATTAGGAAGATTCTGGGCATTAATAGAAGCGGAAAACAAGCCAATAGGAACAGGAACAGAAACAGGATAATTAAAAAGAAAAGCGATAGGAATATCGATATCAATCTCAATCGTACCGTTTGATGAGGAACTGCCAGTGAGTTCTATTGAATCAGAGGCATTTACAACCAGATCCCCAGCACTACCACTAGAAATAGTAGCAGTCGCTACTACTCCATCTTGAATAATCAATTTCCCTGTATCCACACGTAAGGAACCACCTTTTCCAGAACCAAAAACGGCGTTGTAGATAGAGCTATTTTCGATTCTCACTGTTCCCTTGGCGTTAAGGGTGACATCTCCCGCCTGAGCGTCATCAATTCTTGCAAGTGGGCGAATACCCGCACGTAGGCTACTTTTTCCTAAAACATCTATATTCTGAGCATTGATGGCAATACTACCGCCACCAGCAGAAGCAACATTAACTTTAGCGCCGTTGGTAAGCGACACATTTGCTCGTGCTACATTATCTGGAAAATTTAAGCTGAAATTGTTGCTATTGGCATTAAGAGCAACTGTCCCCTCTCCGGCTAAACCTCCTAACTCCACTCGTCCACCAAAGGCATTTAAGGAGCCACCATTTATGTTGACATCGCCCCCAACTGCTAGCAAACTACGATTATTATTAACACTTAAATTAGCTGAGTTATTTTGGATCGGCGCTGCAACAATTTGATTGAATAGAAGAGCCGAAGGATTGACCACAAGTAGTTCAGGATTATTCGGTGTAGAAGCACTAAACAAACCTTGATTATCAAACCCAATTGCCGACGCTGTAGTCGCTACAAAAGAACCACCTATTTTCAGTGAAGCGTTGCGTCCAAAAATAATCCCGTTGGGATTGATCACAAACAGGTTAGCTAGACCATTAGCTCGTATTAACCCATCAATGTTAGAAATTGAACTACCTGTTACTCTGCTAATAATGTTCTGAATGTCGGCATCATTGCGGAAGAAAGCAGTATTGTTAGTAGGGACAGAGAACTCCTTAAAGCTGTGAAACAAGTTGCCGCCAACAGGTGTCCCTCCAGTAATGTTGAAGGTGCTACCTTGTTTATTAACGTTCGAGTTAATAGGCAAAGTGCCATCCGAGCTAATTTGAGCGATCGCACAATTCGCACCAGGAATGCTGGCACACATTGCAATACCCAAGACAGCGCCCCAACGAGTTAATCTGCAACCAGACATTGCAACACTCCACAAATAGCAATAGAGTTTAGTCAATCATAAATCAAGTTAATAGCTATTTAATACTTAACAATTAGACATAATTTGTGTCTATGAAAAACTTGGTAATCTTCTAAGCTAGTATTCAGTAAATCCTATTGGTTTATTGACTTATAACATAAAAATCTTCGTGTGCATGACTTTGTGTCAGGTCTTCCATTTGATAACTATATTTTTATTAGCAACGTGTTTTAGAAATACAAAATATTTTGAAAAATCTACAAATCTTTGAGTGTTAAAATGCTATTTCATAAGCGGCGATCGCTTGAGTATAAGTTTCAATCTTGATATTAAGCTTTTTGGTGTGATAATTAGCTCAAAAAGCGCCAATTATTTACCTGTCGGTTAGTATATAGTACAGATGTTCTGCAAACAAGAGGATAGGCAAGCAGACAAGCGGATAAGGTGAAAGAAGTATAAACTCACAAATGCAATTGCGAAGAGCGCGCTCTTCGCAAACTCAAATGTTTTTATTTAAATTCCCCAGCGAATGAAAACATTTTTGTACAATCTGGTCAAATTCTTTCCAGGAAATAGCTTGACGATGCTCCACACAAATCACATCGGGCGGGAACTTCATGGCTTTTATCCAACTAGTAAGCGGCATCGTCAGTGTTGGTGGAGATGAGTTCATGCCCTTAAGTTGCAGTTCTTCGACCGGATGCTGCCAGGTGGAGAAAAACAAATTGAGGTTAAAGCCACTATCGAGCAGATGTCCGGTATCTAGCACAATAGAAAATACCTCTGGTTGATTTAAGCACGTTATCACAGACACAATCTCATCAGGATGTGTCAATGCCCCAGCACGTTTGGGACTTAAGGGTTCAATCATGATGCGAACCCCTAAGTTTGCTGCTCGTTGAGCCAAGGTGGAGAAAAACTCTACTGCTCGTTCTAATGGATTATCTGCTAGGTCATGCCCAAAGCCGCAGACTGTCACAATTCGAGGTGCATTCAGCTGAGCGGCTAGTTCCAAGGTCTGTTCTACGTGGATTTTGGCTTGATGGCGATGTTCCGCATTGCGATGAAGTGGATGAAAATCGTGCATTTTATATGCCTGCACGCTGGCTATCGGAATCTGGGCGCGTTTATACACATCTATCTGTATATCCTTTTCGTTGGCAATTTCTAAAGCAATGCCCCAATCCCGGACGGCTGCAAATCGCTTTGCCTGAGTTGCAAAAGGTAGAGACGTTTCCACATAGGCAAGTGTGGGTTGGTTCATCCTCTGTTGATCAAGATAGTTCTGTGCATTTGAACTTTGGTTTTCATTCTATTAATTTCCTCAGCCAGTGATGTACATTACTAGATGAGCGTTCTCGCTATGCGCCCGCAAGCTTGAGGCGATCGCCTGAATTTATACTTCAATTATGCAACGCTCAAACGCTACTCAAATTTGTCACAAAGCGATAGCCTTGAAGAATAACCGCTTACTTACCTCAATTGGCTATGTTGCCCAAACCATCAAAATTTTGGACACCTTCACACTGGGCAAGTTGGAAACCTTTTGGCATTGGCGAACAATACCCCAATAACTATTGGGAAGTTTTTCGAGCAATCTGGCTTTCTCGTAAACAATTACCTTATGCGTGGAACATCCTAAATAAGGGTGTCTGCGATGGTTGCGCTTTGGGAACCACCGGGATGAAAGATTGGACGCTCGATGGCATCCATCTGTGCAATGTCCGGTTGCGGTTGTTGCAGATGAATACTATGCCAGCATTTGATCCAGTGCTGCTAAAAAATGTTTCTCAATTACAAACTCAAAAAAGTTCCCAGTTACGCGACTTGGGAAGGCTTCCCTACCCAATGATCCGCCAACGAGGTGAAAAAGGCTTTCGCCGTGTCAGTTGGGATCATGCATTAGATGTCATCGCCAGCCGCATTCGCGCTACAACACCAGACCGCCTCAGTTTTTACATTACCAGTCGCGGCACTGTCAACGAAACTTACTACGCTACCCAAAAAGCGGTGCGGGCTATGGGAAGTAACAATATTGATAACGCTGCCCGTATCTGCCATTCTCCGAGTACCGCAGGTTTAAAGGCTTCTCTCGGTGCGGGGGCTACAACTTGTTCTTATAAAGACTGGATTGGTACTGATTTATTAGTCTTTATTGGTTCTAACGTTGCTAACAATCAGCCTGTAACCGTTAAGTATCTCCACTATGCCAAGAAAGCTGGCACTAGAATTGTAGTTATTAACACCTACCGCGAACCAGGCATGGAGCGCTACTGGGTTCCTTCAATTCCCGAAAGTGCCTTGTTCGGTACTAAATTTGCTGAAGACTTCTTTTTAGTAAACTTGGGCGGAGACATGGCTTTTTTGAATGGCACAATTAAGCATCTAATAGCTAACAACTGGGTAGATCAGTCATTTATTAACAACTACACCACTGGCTTTGCCGAACTCAAAGCGTCACTTGATCACCAATCTTGGGAAGAATTAGAACGCCTTTCTGGAACCTCCCGCGATCAAATGTATGCCTTTGCGAAAATGGTAGGGGAAGCGAACAAAGCTGTATTTGTTTGGAGCATGGGGATCACCCAGCATGAATGCGGTGAAGACAATGTACGCAGTATCATTAACCTAGCTCTCACCAAAGGTTTTGTCGGTCGAGAAGGCTGCGGTTTAATGCCAATTCGTGGTCACTCCGGGGTGCAAGGTGGTGCAGAGATGGGATGTTATGCTACAGTCTTTCCTGGTGGCAAGCCGATCAACACAGAAAATGCTGCCCAATTAATGCAGATTTGGGGCTTTGATGTGCCCACAACTAAAGGTCTAATTGCCCCAGAAATGATTGATGCTGCCCATCGAGAACAATTAGATGTGTTGTTCTCCGTCGGGGGTAATTTCCTAGAAGTGCTGCCAGAACCGGATTATGTAGAATCTGCCCTGAAAAAAATACCTTTACGGGTGCATATGGATATTGTTCTGTCTAGCCAAATGTTGGTAGAACCAGCCGATACAGTAATGCTGCTACCTGCGACAACTCGCTACGAAATTGCAGGGGGAGTGACACAAACTAGCACTGAACGCCGGGTAATTTTCAGCCCAGAAATTCCAGGGCCACGCATTGGTGAAGCGCGTCCAGAGTGGGAAGTATTTATGGAGTTAGCAAGACGAGTTAAACCTGATTTAGCAGACAAGCTGAGTTTTGATAATACAGCCACGATGCGCCAAGAAATTGCCCAAGTTGTACCACAGTATGCTGGTATTCAACACTTACAGCAACAGGGCGATCAGTTTCAATATGGCGGTTCGCATTTGTGCTTTGGCTGGAACTTCTCCACACCAGACGGAAAAGCGCACTTTACGCCTTTATTGCCAACGCAGAAAGAATTACCAGAGGGTTGTTTTTTTGTAGCAACACGTCGGGGCAAACAATTTAATAGTATGGTGCAAGAACGCAAAGATGCTATTACTGGGGCAGTGCGAGATGCAGTGTTAATGAATCCTGATGATGCGACAAAATTAGGATTAAAAGATGGCGATCGCGTAATTCTCAAAAATCAATTAGGTGAATTACAAGGACAAGTGTATTTAGCACCAATTCAATCAGGTAACTTGCAAGTACATTGGCCTGAAGGAAACGTACTGCTAGATAAAAGTAAACGTTCTTTAGAAGGTGTGCCAGATTATAATGCTGTAGTGCAATTAGAAAAAATTTCAATAACCGAATAACACTTGGCTCATACCTTTTTTGCGTTACCCAATTACAAATTAAGAATTACAAATTAGGATCACATTCCATCAAACTACACTAAACTTATATCATCCAAATACTTGCAGCCATGTCCGTCGCCAAAGATTTTGAACCCCCAGAAGATATAATATTTCCTCAAGGGGATTTATACAGTGACGAACCGCCCTTGGAAACCTATCTACATTTGCAGCAAATGTTGCTGTTGCTAAAATGCCTGGAATGGTGGTGGCCAGACCACAATAATTTTTTTGCAGCTGGTAATCTGACGATTTATTACAGTCAGCGTCAGCGTAAATCAGAAGAATTTCGAGGGCCAGATTTTTTTGTCATACTGGATACTGAACGTCGACCTCGTGACAGTTGGGTTGTGTGGGAAGAAGATGGTAAATATCCCAACTTGATTATAGAATTGCTTTCTAAATCAACTGTAGCTACTGACAAAGGCTTAAAAAAACAACTTTACCAAGATATCTTTCGCACTCCAGAATATTTCTGGTTTGACCCCAAGAATTTAGAATTTGCTGGTTTTATCTTAGTTGGTGGTACTTATCAACCTATAGAACCTAACTTCCAAGGTTTGTTATGGAGCCAGCAACTAAGTTTATACTTGGGTGTGCATGAAAATCAATTACGCTACTTTACAGCCGAAGGTCAGCTAATTCCTACACCCGAAGAAGTCGCAGCAAAACAGACCCAACATGCAGAACAAGAAAAACAAAAAGCTGAACGTCTAGCAACAAAACTTCGAGAGTTAGGAATAGACCCAGAAAATTTATAGTTAGTAAATCTTAATTCATAATTCGTAATTAAAAACTGATTAGAGAAAGCGATCGCTACAGTCCATCTATGTAACTTAATTACCGTCTGAGTATCTCCTGCAAAGACGCTACGCAGTAAGCGCAGCTATGCCGTTCGCGCAGCGTCTTTGTTAGGAGAAGGCTTTACGGCAGTTCCTATGCAAAGAGAACCACCAAGACCGGACTGCCTCACGATTCATCTAATTACGAATTACAAATTTTTAATTAGCAATACTCACCCTTTTGACTCTTGTTCTTCTTCATAGAACCAAATTTCTGCCAAAAGTGTGAAGCCAATCAACCAAAGCAAGCAGCAAACCGAAAACCAAAATATTCCCATCATTGCTACTATTCCCCCGACTTGATTTTAGTACAGAGCTATCTTTAAGGTAACGAGATTTTTATTTTGTTAAAAGTACCTTGCAACAAAGCTTGACATCTTGCTGCCTTTCTCATATCAACAATCCAGAGATGTTTTATCTTACTTCTAAAAAATAGATTGGATAAACATTAAGAGAAAATTGGTATTAATAAGCTAATGCACATTTATGTTGCATATTTTTAATTTTGGAGGAAATAGGTTTCTATTTTAGGGATCAAATATTAAAAATTGCTTAATGAAGAGAACAAATATTTGATAGAGCGCACCCCGAAAGGATTAAGGATCAATGCACCTGATAAATGCTGAGTTAATG
>NZ_JCACKA010000092.1:0-42490 GCF_059505145.1 Mojavia sp. | reverse complement strand
ATACGTTGGCGCTAGCGCGCTGCTGTAAGGTTGCTGTCATTGTTTTATGATTGCTGGGTATTTTTTATGATGTTCCAGGTAAGTTGATTTACCTGTTAATTAAGATAGTAAACAGTTTGTTGCATTTTGTAAAGTATTTCATCAAAAATTTTGATAATCCTGAGAAACACTAGTTTTAATAGAGGATGTTTAAAAGCTTCAAACCAAACGCTAGAAGCGTTTATGGAGATTATGAGCTACTGGTTTACAATGCTTCATAGTGTTAATGCTCGTAGTAGTGCATACCAATTTTTGCGCCAATCAACAGTGCTGTAGCTGTTTGGAGAGTTTATGGGCGCGGCGCGCTTCCGCGCGCCCTGTTGCCCAACCGCACTCCGTGCAGTTCCCTCAAATCTCCGCTTTGAGGGAGCCTGTTCAGGAAGAACAGGCTTGGTAACATACGGGCGATCGCAAAATTAAACTTAAGCTGCTTTTTGTTGTGAACTATTCACTGAACGGTATTGAGATAGTCTGGAAGTAAGTGCAGTGTAGCAGCCCCGTAGGTATTCAAGCACTAGCACTGGCAAACGGATATCTGTTATGGGTGACAAGGAGCAACAGCTATGAAATTCGGTTACACGATCATCTGGGTGGATGATGTGATTAAAACTGTTGAGTTTTACGAAAAAGCGTTTGGGCTTGTTCGTCGGAATCTCCGAGAAACGGACAAATTTGTTTGGGCAGAAATGGAAACCGGAAACACCACCCTTGCTTTCTCCTCGATCAACGAAGCTCAGATGTTGTTTTCTGGAGGCTTCCATCCTAACGATCCTATACAGCCACCGTCATTAATTCAGATATCGTTTATCGCTGCTGATGTTGCTACCGCTTATATGAGAGCATTAGGAGCGGGAGCAAAATCATTAGAAGCCCCAAAGCGCCAGCCCTGGGGACAGATAATTGCTCGCGTCCGCGATCTAAATGGCGTGCTGGTGTCGTTGGTAAGTGGGTAGGCTAAATCAAAAAAATTAGGGTTGGCTTGAGAATGTTAATTACATTTTCCATGCCAAATATAAAAATTTAAGTCTGAAATTTTATGGATTCTAATCCAGCGCTGTGTACAGCCATAGCCCGTCGTATTAACACCAGCCCTCGACGGCGAATTACTTTTGCTGAATACATGGACATGGTGTTATATCATCCTGAACATGGTTACTATTCCAGCAATGCAGTCAAACTTGGGTTTCAAGGTGGTGATTTTTTTACCTCTGTTCACCTCGGTGCAGACTTTGGCGAGTTACTGGCAGAACAATTTGTCCAGATGTGGAATATTTTAGGGCGACCTGTAAGCTTTTCTCTAGTAGAAATGGGAGCAGGTCAAGGACTACTAGCCTCGCATATTCTTAAGTACTGTCAGCAGCAGTACCCTGGGTTTTTTGCCGTTTTGGAATATCTCATTGTTGAGAAGTCCCCAGTCTTTAGGCAAGAACAACAGCAACGTTTGCAAGAGTTCTCAGTGAATTGGTGCAATCTAGAGGAGATACCACCCAACTCAATTACTGGTTGCTTTTTTTCTAATGAATTAGTAGATGCCTTACCAGTGCATCAGTTGATCCTAGAGGCAGGGCAACTGCGAGAAATTTATGTGACAACACGGGAAGCTTGTACTGCTGTTCCCTTACCCTCTGGTTCTGTGCCATCATTTGTAGAAGTAATCGGCGAACTTTCTACCGATCATCTGGCTGAATATTTCGATTTAGTAGAAATTGAAATTAGTAAAAGTGTTTATGGGGATGGTTACCGCAGTGAAATTAATTTAGCAGCTCTAGACTGGTTGAGTATAGTAGCGAACCGCTTGCGGTGTGGCTATGTGTTAACTATTGATTATGGCTATCCTGCAAGTCGTTACTACAACCCCAGGCGATCGCAAGGAACTCTACAGTGCTACTCTCACCATCGCTACCATGATAATCCCTATATCAACATCGGGCAGCAGGATATTACAGCCCATGTTGACTTTACTGCTTTAGAAAGATGGGGCGATCGCTGCGGTTTAGATAAAGTTGGCTTTACGCAGCAGGGATTATTTTTGATGGCATTGGGATTAGGCGATCGCATTGCTGCTCTTTCTCATCAAGAACAACCTCTTTCTCAGTTATTACAGCGGCGAGAGTCACTACACGAACTGATGAACCCTTTGGGACTGGGCGGTTTTGGTGTCCTAGTTCAAAGCAAGGGATTAAAGCAAACAGAAATCTCTCAACCGCTCAAGGGATTAACTATACCAGAGTAAAGATAAAAGTGAAAAGTTAAAACTCTATTAATACGGCATTAGTCTAAATGGACTAGGATAACACTGATGACAATGACAACAAATACATTAGGAAACTAATAATTATGAGTACCCATGACTTGTTAATGCTAGTAACGCTACTGGCTCCAGGCCTGTTACTGTCAATTGTGATTATGGCAAGTTTTGCTGCAGGTGGCTAACTACAAAATATGGAAGTAATGGGTGAAAGGCTCAATATTCACTAGTCCTTACTCACTACTTCCTAGAGGCTGACAATCAAACGATAGAAACGCGATGTCTATGACGGGCTTCGCCTACGCTGTACCAAAGGAACATAAACAATGAAGGTGGCATTTCTGGGAACTGGACTGATGGGTCTACCGATGGCTCAAAGGTTATTAGCAGCCAATATACAGTTAGTTGCTTACAACCGCACCCCAGAAAAATTAGCACCATTACAAGCTGCTGGTGCAGAAATTGCGACACATCCCCGCCATGCAATTCACGCTGCTGATTGCATAATTCTCATGCTCACGAATGCTGCTGCCATATATAGTGTGTTGCTTTCTGATACTTCGTGGCGCACTCTCTCCGGGCGCACCGTCATCCAAATGGGGACTATTACTCCTACAGAAAGCCAAGAAATTAGAGATGCAGTAGTCGCAGCTGGTGGTGAGTATATAGAAGCGCCAGTATTAGGTAGTATCCCAGAAGCCAAAGCTGGCAAACTGATTGTCATGGTGGGCGCACAGGAAGAACAATTTCAGCGCTACCTAGAATTATTAAAACATTTTGGCCCAGAACCTAAATTGGTAGGGTCTGTAGGAGCTGCGGCATCCATCAAGTTAGCACTAAATCAATTAATTGCTTCTCTAACAACTAGCTTTGCTTTGAGTCTAGCATTTGTCCAACATCAGGGAATTGATGTGGAAACATTTATGCAAATTCTTAGAGAAAGTTCGCTTTACGCCCCTACCTTTGATAAAAAACTCCAAAGGATGTTGGAAGGTAATTATGCTAATCCTAATTTTCCAACTAAACATTTGTTGAAAGATACTGACTTATTTATCAATGAAGCTAAATCCGTTGATTTAGATATCAGCAGTATTAAAGGTGTTAAGCAAATTCTGCAAACAGCAATGAAAATGTCGTTTGCTAATGATGATTACTCATCAGTATTTTATGCAATTAAAGCGTGGGAAGAGGGCAGATGGGAATAGAAAGAACGGTGCTGTCTAAAAGCTCAATGCATAGATTGTTTTGTGTGTTTGCCAGCCAAGTATTCTTGAAAAGTAATATGAGAAAAAGAATAAATACCCCGTGCCCGCTCCACTAGCAAACCATATTGAGCTTCAATAGATTTTAGAATAGCTTTGCTATCTAATTGCAATAATTCTAAGGCGGTGTTGGCATGAGCCAAGTCGCAGATATAGCCGCTAATCTCCTGCTCAATAACTTCCTGCTTGAAGAAGTACTTGTTTTGCTCTTTGGTAGTATAAGCAATTTGGCTGAGTAATTCTTCTTGTTTTGGGGAAATTTGTTTGTAAATCTGAAATCGTTCAATATGGCGCTGGGCGTCCCATTTCTTAAGAAATATATGTAGTGCTTCTTGATAAATTTCTGATTGCTGCGCTGGAAAATCGCCTCTTTGCTCAAAAATTAAGCAAAGAAGGGTGAGTAGTAAAGGATTATTTGCAAGTTCTTGGAGTGGCTGATTTTCTTGCAGTTTGTGCAGAAAGCGTTCTGCCGTCATCAGTTCATTCACCTGAAACCACTTGGTTGCAAAGTCAGCAATCTGTTGGTAAGCAAAATCAGCAATTTCTACTTCGGTAAACTGCTCAAAAATATAATTGATTGCTGCAACTCGGCAGGTGATGACAATGAAACAAGAGTAAAATCGCGTTGCAACCTTGCGAATATCTTGCAAAACTCTATCAAATTCAGCTTCTTGAACTTCATCTAACCCATCTAATAAAATTATTGCTTGCCCCCGCATTAAAATAGTTTCTGCGGCATTGGGTACATCAAACCCACAATCTTCAAATTGCTGTGTGATGTACTCTAATAAACTTGGTTGTCCTCTAGTCTCTGCAAAATCCTTGAGACTAATAAAAATTGGAACGCGATTGCGCGGAGCGCAGCGCCAAAGGCGATCGCCTTGAAACTCGCTTAAGTTACACTCAATTGCTAGCCATTTTAAAAATGTAGTCTTGCCTGTTCCTGGCTTGCCTAAAATTATCAGTTTGTCGTAGCGTTCTACAATTTCTAATGCTGGTAAGCGCTTTTGTTGGAGAATACCCAAGTCAAAAGGGTTGGAGTGTTCTGCGTCAAAATTACGTGACATCTCCTCAATATCTAACCGCCTGTTTCTAGCCACTCGCTCTAGGAAGTTGACATCGGTGTAAATAGCATCCAGTCTCATCGGTTGTTCCATATCTAGCACTCGCATTACACCACAACGTCTTTGAATGCTTTCGTGGATTTTTTCGCGGGCAATTTGCACCAGACTCTTAATTTCGCAAACTTTTGCTGCCTCTTCTACATGAGGAAAGGATGACGCAGTGATAATTTCTTCCCAGTTGAGGTTAAGCTTTTCGCAAATTGTGACAAAGATATAACGATCAACGGGTTTACCTTGAAAAAACTTGGTAACTGGCTGACGGCTAATGCCTAGTTCTCCTGCTAAACCCTGCTGCGTTAAGGAATTCCGAATCAGTGCAGCTTCTGCTTTACTAACTCCCTCTGCCGATGCTTGGAGCGATCGCCTAGTCATTCCACTCCATCAAAAATTATTGTGTTGATTATATTTAGCTACTTTAAACATAATCTATACAAAAGTCATTCAAAAGTCATACATAAGTCAATCACACAGTTGACTGTAAATCACACAGAAAAGTGCGAATCTATAGATCTAGCTCATTTGACATCTCTTACAATAGTTGAGTTAATATTTATGTTACGTTGTCGCCCAAGGTGGGGTCATGATTATGATTAATGTCAATATAAATGCCCCTTCTGCACAGGCAGGAACCCAACAAGCGCTCGAAAGAATAGCAGAGGCAATGCAGGTAGTTCTAACTTCGCTTCAGCCTGATGAAATTAAAGATTTAGCCGACCAATTGGAAACGACTGATAGTAAGCCAAAATATTCCAAGGCTGAAATCAACTTTGCTGCCAAGCTTGGTGCTAATAAAATCAGTGATGAAGAGCGATGTAGGTTAGAATTGTCTGCTCTGACGAAACATTTTAAGTGGAGACAAGATTTACTTAAATCTTCATTAACTGCACCACAAGTGGCTGAACTGTTGAATACAACTCGTCAAACGCCACATGATCGCTTAAAAAAGAATAGCTTAATTGCTGTTCAAGATAACGGAGTCTGGAAGTTTCCCACGTGGCAATTCGATCCTGAGGGGCCAGATGGCGTGATTGCTGGGTTACCAGATGTTTTAAAAGCTCTCAATGTTCCTTCTTTATCTAAAATTAGTTGGCTGACTCGACCAAATAAAGCTTTGAATGGTCTAACTCCTGTAGAAGCCTTGAAGTTTGGTCAGATAGATGACGTGATTGCTGAAGCCAGGACTTTGGGAGTTTTCTAGTCACAAATTGTGTTAAACGATCAACTGATTGACTGACGATTGTATTGGGAATTACTCTTAGGAAGTAAAAATTTCCGGAAATACCTAGTTGACTTTTGAAGTGTGCATGTAGTTAGGGCTTTAAATTCCTAATTTAATAGAGACATTGCAAGAGCCTGAAAGGTTAAGTATTCCCATTTTGTCAGTCAACCAGATGAGGAGTGATAAAGGTGGTAAAACTAATTGCTCCACCACCTTGCTTCGGCAAGCCGAAACCGAAATTCTATAACTTAAAGAAGGGTACGGAACTTCTGAGAATTTTTCGTCCAGAATTTAGTCCTACTGCCCTAACTTTTCGTTTTTGGGGCCCACTTTATCGCTTTGATCATCATCGGGGAGACTGTCCCAGTTTTTACTATGAGCCAGGAGATTATCAACAATGCATTGATCAAGAACGTGGTATATATTACGTTGCGCCAAAGCTTTCTAGTTGTCTAGTAGAAATTTTTGGAGATGTAGGTTGTATAGAAATTACTGACCATCAGATTGCGATCGTCACTCCTATTAGGAATTTAAAGTTACTGGATGTACGCGGTTCTGGTGCGATGCGGGCTGGTGCTAATGAGGCTACCCTAGCAAAAACAGAAAAGCGTGGTCTTAGTCAAGCTTGGTCGCGCTACTTTTATGAGCAGCAAGTAATCTACTCGGAAATTCACGGTTTGATTTATTGCAATGCTCATAATAATGAAGAAGCGATCGCCATTTATGAACGTGCTGAATATCTTCTCGTCTGTCAAAAAGAAAATGTTTTGCCTCTGAAACATGAATTGTTACGCGGATCAATTTTAAAAGCAGCTGGTGAGAATAATTTAGGAGTAATTCCCTATTGGTAATTCTGAGTTAAAAACGCTGAATGCTGAGTAAGTTATTTACTTCTTTGTTCAGGATTCAGGGCTAATAATTCAGTACTAAATTTAGTGAAAGTATGGTTAGTAAATTAGATAAAGAGGCAGGTAAAAACCAGATTTCTAGGGAAACAGTAGATTGGTTGCTCAGACGAATTATCCACATCCCAAAAAATTGGTTAATTATTAGTAGTATTTTTATCCTTCTCAGCACCTTTCAAATTAACGGTGGTGAAAAATTAACTTTTAAATTTGAAGTTACCAACACAACAGCAATTTTTTTAGCCTTGCTCTGGTTACCATCAGTGCTGAAAATTTTTGTTTTGACTGGGGGAGCATTAAAAACACCAGTAGGGGAAATTAGTAGCTCTAATATGATGCCTATGCTACAGTCATTAACTGGCGATACGCTAGGATTTTTGATTGAGCAGACTAAGTTAGCAGAAGATGTTGCAGCACCACAACAGCAGATGGAAATGCGGCAAATTCGTCAGGAATGGCAAAAAGTCTACGCTTCAAGAATTCCTTTGTCGGAAGCTAGGCAACAAATTGAAAGTTTAAGTCAACGCTACAAAGAACTGAGAAGTTCTATGCCGTCAGGAGCAAAACGCACATTTGAGATGGAGTCTATTGCTGGACGGATGCGGGCGCTGGCTCCAGAAGTCAATTTTTCTGAAGAAGAAGTTAATCACCTTCTCAAATCCAAAGACCAAGGTAAGCGATTACTAGGACTTTCTGTAGCAGAATGGTCTGGCAATCCCAATTATTTTTATGCAATTTTATATATTATTAGTGATTCTGAAACGGCATTTGAGCAGACTTGTGCATTACGAGCTATGGAAAAAATGGTAACTCATCTTAATACTCAACAAAAGCAAGATTTGCTTTCTGTGCTGATACATCAACGTAATTTTAATGAATCAGAAAAGTGTTGGATTAGACCTAATTCTAATCGTTGGGCACTTAGCGATCGCTTATTAACAGCCTTAGAGGGATAGCGATCGCTATTCTTACATATTAGTTTTGTTTGATATGAACTAAACTATAATTTGGGCAAAATTTCCGGTAGCAATTGAGCAGGAACCTTCGATAAAGCCAGATTTTGTCCTTGTATGCCTAATTCATTGTGGAAAGCGCGAATTGTTTTGACTACATAAGTAAAGGTTGTTTGATAAGCCTCTGGTTGTTTGCTTAATCCATGTAAGGCTTGTAAATGATTATTTAATGCTGCTTCTAAGTGATGAGAACGAGTTTTTTTGTCATTATTTGAATAGTTTTCTGTCGCCAACTGATAATGAGCTAGTGCTAAATTATTATGAGTAGCAAGTAAATCAAAACTTAAAGAATTACTATTAAGTGAATGAGCAAGGCCAAGAGCTTCTTCATAAGCAGTAATACACAGTTGCAAATACTTGTACCTTGCTTCCTTACTTGTCTGAGATAGATTTGCTAAATGCCAATAGGCAGTACCAAGGTTATTTTGTGTAGCAGCACAGCCACTGGGAACAAGAGCAGGAGTACGATATTGGAGAGCTTCACGGTAAACTTCAATTGCTAATTGGAGATGTTGTGCTGGCTGTTCGTATTGAGCAAGATTCCAGTAAGCAGTGCCAATGTTGTTTTGAATCATGCCATATTTCAGCGGTTCCTGTTCAGGACTGTAGTAAGCAAGTGCTAGATTATAAGCTGCGATCGCTTTCTTCAAATGCACAACAGGTTGATTGTATTGCCCCAAATGCCAGTAAGCAGTACCTAAATTATTTTGACAAGCGGCATATCTTAATGAATCCATTTCAGCTGTACGATAGCGGAGTGCTTCGTTATAAGCTAAAACTGCTTGCTGCCAGCTATCAGCTGGATTAGAAAAACGAGCTAAATCACCATAAGCTGTCCCTAAATTATTTTGCACGCGAGCGTAAGTTTCTGGGTGCGTTTGTGGTGAAATCAGCTTTAAAGCCAACTGATAAAATTCAATACCTTGTTCTATATAAGTTTGCCCATCTTGAGAATTAGATGGAATGCGATGTAGCATCCAGTAGAGTGTGCCCAAGTCATTCAAGATGTCTGGCATTTGCGGTGAAGTTTCATCGTAAGAAATCGATTCCTGGTAGGCAATAATTGCCACCATCAAGTTTTCTAAAGTTGACTGTCCTTGTTCAATACGAAGGCGATATAAGTTTCCTAAGTGATGATAAGCAGCTGCTATTGCCTCCCCGGAAGCTTGCTGTGTATGCAATTGCTCAATTTCAAACAGAATTTGCTGTGGTTGCCAACCATCCTCTCCATCTTGAGTAATTTTGGTGTTTATTGTTGCTAGTACTAACTCGGTTAACTCTTGACTGATATGAGCCAGAGATGACAGTGATGGAGTATTATTTCCACTAGATCGAGTCGGGGATTGCTGTTGCGGTGGCTCAATTTTGATTAAATTCGATATTGGAGCAGAAGTTTCTTGGGGTTTCTGTTCATGATGTACTGGTGCATCTATCTGGAAATCGAAATCTTCTCCAAACTTCAATTCATCTGCGGTTGCGGCTTCGAGTTCTACTTGGGTAACTGATTCTTCTAAAATAGATGGCTCAAGATTACCTATATCCAAATTTCTAGAATTGGAAAAACGTTCTGAAGAGCCTGAATTCTGGGTTGTTGGTGTAGGTTCTCCTGCAAATACAAACACACCAGTACGGCAACGCCAAAACTGTGGTGCTGACTGCTGAATTGCAGATAACCAAGGACGCGATAACCATAACAGCAGGCTAGATTCTTCAATAGATAAATAATGCTCGCTTAAACGAAGATAATGTAAAAATAATCGCTGTATTGCTACTGGTTGTTTAGTTAGCAGTTCAACACCCACAATCTGAAATGCAGGTATCGGTAAAGGTCGCCCAGGAGCATCTTTTGATACCTCAACAATTGGCGGTGGATAATTCTTCAGCCATTGTTTGATCTGCGCTATAGGATTAGGATCACTTAAATTTAACCTTAAGGTGGCTAAACGCGGGTAGGCTGGTGTGCTGCTTTCTTGACTATCTTCTTGCTGATATAGCACTTGCCCAACTGGATAAGCCAAGGTAGAGTGCAAACGGGCTGCTACTTGATTTCTTAAGTTTAAATCGTCACATACTGCTAAAAATATTTGTCTGCGTAAGCCTAGACTAAGAGCAAGTTTCAGGCGTTGATACACTTGCCGATTCCAAGCAAAATTATCTGTATGTGCAGTATCATTCACGCTCATGGTGGCTACAGAGCCAAAACACAGTTTACATTGCCTTAAGAGGCTATCTAAACAGTCAAAAATCGAACCTTGATTATGGTTTTCTAGTAGATGTTTTGCTGCTCAGGATAAATCCAGGCTTTAACGACTGGAATAATAAAGTATATTATTATACTTTATCACTATTTTAATTGTAACAAAAAATAAAAAATCAGGTTCCTACTCGATCAGGAACCTGAAAGACGATAAAAATTAAATTTTATTAAAATAATTTCTGAACAGCCGATTTAAGAAACAGAGAAGGCAACTACTATTAAGCCACCAACCAAAACTGTAGCGGCTATCCCCAAGAAAATATAGTTTCGCTTTTGCCCTGCACTTGGGGGTTCTGCTGCGTAAATCTTTGGTTCACGGGCAAAATTATTCAGACGGCCGCCTTCTTCAGTTGTATAGGGCATGAATGAATTCCTTCTAATCGTTTGTTTAATGTTACATAAACGTTATATTCTGCTTTCCTGATAAGATAAAAATCGTTACATTAATTTAGGGGAACTGGGGATGAGCAAGAACCAGTGCCTGAATCCTCGGAGTTCCCAATTACCGTAAACCTTTAACTAGTAATCGTGCCAGTGACTGGTGAACTAGCGCTGGCGTAATCTTTGATAGGCATCCTGCCAGCAACGTACGCTAGACGGCCGGCGACTGTTGCTAAATTCATTGCACGAGCCATTGCTGCTGGGTTTTGAGCCAGGGCGATCGCACTATTAATTAATAAAGCATCTGCACCCAATTCCATCGCTTGCGCTGCTTCTGATGGCGATCCAATGCCGGCATCCACTACCACGGGTACACTAGCATTTTCGATGATGATCTGAATATTGGCAGTTGTTTTCAGCCCCTGCCCGGAACCAATAGGCGATGCCAAAGGCATGACTGTGGCACAACCGGCTTCTTCTAAGCGTTTGGCTAATATAGGGTCAGCATTGATGTAGGGTAATACAGCAAAACCTTCTTTCACCAATTGCTCTGCTGCTTGTAGTGTCCCAATTGGATCGGGAAGCAAATATTTAGAATCGGGTATTACTTCTAACTTAACGAAATTATTATCTTCCTGACCCAACAGTTTCGCCATTTCTCGCCCCAAACGAGCTACCCGAATTGCTTCTTCTGCGGTTTGACAACCTGCCGTATTGGGTAACATCCAAATTTTTTGCCAATCCAAGGCTTCAGCTAAACCTTCGTGTCCTGGTGCTTTGGTTTGTACCCGTCGGACTGCCACAGTCACAATTTGACACTCACTCGCGGCAATACTGTGCTGCATTTCTTCGATGCTGCGGTACTTACCAGTGCCTGTCATTAAGCGAGATTGAAAGGTTTTGCCAGCAATTGTCAGTCCTGAGTCCTGAATTGTGAGTGCTGAGTTCTCTAAGGATACAACAGGACGATGCCCGTTAGAGAAATTGGCAGAGTGAGTGAGCATGGGTGTGGAGATAGATGAATTGGCGAGGAAGCGCGAATAGTGAAAATGAGATAGCAAGGGATCTGACTTTTGTGCCCAGATCAAATCGGCAATTAATGCTGCGGTTACAGGGGCTAACAGAATGCCATTACGGTAATGACCAATAGCAAAAGTTAAATTTTGACAATGACTACTACCTAAAATCGGTAATTCATCGGGGGTAGCTGGACGAAAACCCCACCAAAATTCTTGGATCGGATAATGCTGTAATTGCGGATACAGGCGGATTGCTTGTTGAAGTAGAGTTTGAATGCCTGTGGGGGTGTTATGGGGTGTAAAACCGACATCTTCGCTAGTTGCCCCAATAATGATAGAACGATTCCGCCTGGGGACGATATAAATATCCTGCCCATACAAAACCCGCGTCAAAGGTAATTCTGGCGTTAATTCCGGCATCCGCACACTTAGCATTTGTCCTTTGCGAGGACGCACGGGTAGCGGTAATAATTCATTTGACCAAGCACCTGTGGCTAAAACATAATGGGCAGCGCTAATTACTCCAGCGCTGGTATGCACACCCACTACTTTTCCCTGCTGCTGTAAAAATGCTTCTACTGTGATGCCGTCTTTGAGTTCAACACCAACAGACTCAGCGGCTGTCCAAAGTACACGTACTAAGGCGCGATTGTCAACTTGTGCATCTTCTGGATACCACCAGCCACCAGCGACTTCTGCTCCTAATCCGGGCTGATATTGATGAATGGCTGCTTGATCTAACCAATAAGCAGGTGATTCACGGGCAGAGGGGCAAGGGGGCACAGACGCAGCGGCGAGATTAGATTTAGCTTTTCCCCTGCTATCTTCATAAACGGGTGCTAAGATACCACAGGGCCAGTAACCAGTGTTTAATCCAGTCAAATCTTCGAGTTTGTGCGTCCAGTCTGGATATAAAGAATGCGATCGCCTGCATAAAGAAAGCATTGCTTCATTTGGGATGTTTTCCGCATCTGGTGCTAACATCCCAGCAGCAGCGTGGCTAGCAGCAGACTGGAAATCACGGCAAAGCACGGTGACATTTGCCCCGCGCAGTTTGAGTTCAACGGCGATCGCCAAGCCAATAACGCCGCCGCCAATAATTAAAATGTCACTAGTCATTAGTTATTAGTCATTAATCATTAGCCATTTATCATTAGTACATAACTAATAACGCATAACTAATAACTCATCACTTTTAACTTATAACTTGTAACCTACGATTAGCAGAGCCTGGCGGAAGTACTATTCAATTGCAAAAGCTTAAAAAACTGTACCAGCAATACTCCTTCTGACTTGAGAGTAATGAAGTGCTGAGTGCTGAGGAGCCAGTGCGTTGCGCGGCGAACCGCTCTTGTTGCAACTGGGCAACGCCAGTTGCTACCTCCTCTGCTTCCCAGTCCCCAGTCCCTTTTTCATTGGGACTGCCTTCTGCCTTCTGCCTTCTGCCTTCATTACCACAATGCTCGGATAGGTTGATTATTTTGATTTACATCGCTTGATGGCGTGTCCGTGGATTGAGTATCTGTGGATTGAGCTTCTGTAGTAGTTGAATCTGGAATATTTTCTGTATCTGATGTTGAGTCATCAATCGGGGTGTTATTCTGAGCAACGTTGCTCCTGCTTTCGGTTGTAGAAGCATTATTTCTGCTAGCAGCTGTGCTATTAACATTAATATTAGCCGGAAGAACTTTTGACGTTCTACTGCCGACGGGAACACTGGCGTTTTGCCCACCCATAGGAAAGTTAATGCCAAGTAATGTACCTAGCAAAATCGCCAAGCCTCCAGCCATCAGAATTAGCGGTGTCCATCTACCCATATTGTTTTGCTCCTTAGTTAACCTTTAGGTGTCTACTCTATTTGAGAACGTTTAAAAATCAGTCAAATTTTGTCAATCTTACATTAATTCCTTAAAACCTCTGAACGCTTACGGCTAAATGCATGTTTGTTGTAGGAGAATGGGGAGGAAGCGAATACTGCGTTTTGTCCCGCCGATTCGCTGTTGATACTTCGCCTTCTACCTTAACTGTACAGCTACCATATCTGCCAAGTAATGGATAGTTTATTACCTTAACACCGCCATTGTAGAGGTCAATACCATTTTGCAGCAAAGTTTTTCGGAAGTTGGCTTTGCCATGTTTCGGATTTTGCCAGAGCATTTCTCAAACACATGCTTGTCTTGTTCCACAAAGACGATCTCACTGCACTCTGTGCCTTTGGGCAACAGGAACCACTCTTGTAATCACACTCAATTGTTTTATCTTGAGCTAGTAGTTTGGTCATTTTTAAATTACCAAGCTGGCTTTATGTTGTATATTGGCACATTGCCTTAAAAGTTGTCTCGAAGGTCTCAGTCTTATGACCACAAATCCCTCACCCCAACTTTGGCTTTATGACACTACGCTACGGGATGGCACTCAGCGTGAAGGGCTATCAGTATCTATAGAAGATAAGTTACGGATTGCTCACAGGCTCGATCAACTAGGGGTTCCTTTCATTGAAGGTGGTTGGCCTGGGGCCAATCCTAAGGATGTACAATTTTTCTGGCAACTACAAGAAAATCCGCTCAAACAAGCAGAAATTGTTGCTTTTTGCTCGACACGACGCCCCAACACCAATGCTGCCACTGAACCGATGCTACAGGCGATTCTGGCTGCGGGCACTCGTTGGGTGACAATTTTTGGTAAATCTTGGGATTTACACGTCACAGCAAGTCTGAAGACAACTTTAGAAGAAAATTTGGCGATGATCCGCGATACGATTGAGTATCTTTGTTCTCAAGGACGTCGCGTTATCTACGATGCAGAACATTGGTTTGATGGCTATAAGCAAAATTCAGTTTATGCTTTACAAACATTAGAGGTTGCGATCGCAGCTGGTGCAGAATGGCTTGTTTTATGTGACACCAATGGCGGCACTTTACCCCATGAAGTTAGCCAAATTGTTCAAGATGTGGTAAAGGTGGCCGGGGACTGGGGGCTGGGGGCTGGGAAATCGGGTGCTGAAGAAGAATCTACCCAATCACCAATCACCAATCCCTCTTACCCCTTATCCCCAGAGGGTGTCCCACCTTCCCTAATCCCCCAAATTGGAATCCATACTCATAATGACTCGGATATGGCGGTTGCCAATGCCTTAGCCGCTGTTATGGCAGGGGCTAGGATGGTACAAGGCACAATCAACGGTTACGGTGAACGCTGTGGTAATGCCAACCTCTGTTCGTTAATTCCTAATTTACAACTGAAGTTGGGTTATAGCTGTATCGGTGAAGACGAGCTCACGCAACTTACAGAAGCTAGCCGCTTTGTCAGCGAGGTCGTGAATCTCGCTCCTGATGAACACGCTCCTTTTGTGGGACGGTCTGCTTTTGCTCACAAAGGTGGTATTCATGTCTCAGCAGTAGAACGCAATCCTTTAACTTATGAACACATTCAGCCGGAACAAGTAGGAAACCGTCGTCGCATTGTGATTTCTGAACAGTCTGGACTCAGCAATGTGTTAGCCAAAGCGCGCACTTTTGGTATTGAATTAGATCAGCATCAACCAGAAGCACGACAAATTCTCCAGCGGATGAAAGACTTGGAGAGTGAGGGCTATCAATTTGAGGCAGCAGAGGCGAGTTTTGCACTGTTGATGCACGAAGCTTTGGGCGATCGCCAGCAGTTTTTTGAAGTTAAAGGGTTTCAAGTCCACTGTGACTTGATTGAGGGGAAAGAAACAAGCAACGCCCTAGCGACAATTAAAGTAGCTGTCAATGGTAAAAATATTTTGGAAGCAGCGGAAGGTAATGGCCCTGTAGCGGCTTTAGATGCTGCTTTACGTAAAGCTTTGGTAAACTTTTACCCCCAAATTGCGACTTTTGAGCTGACAGATTACAAAGTACGTATTCTCAACGGACATACGGGTACAGCAGCGAAAACTCGTGTGTTGGTAGAATCGGGCAACGGTTCTGAACGTTGGACGACTGTTGGGGTTTCACCTAATATTTTGGAGGCTTCCTATCAAGCAGTGGTTGAGGGGTTGGAATATGGTTTGTTATTGCACTCGCAAGCGGAAGCATCCTTGAGAGTGTCACGTTGACACCAACTACCAACATATTCAGGATTGACACAGTCAAACAAGAATCCCACTCTTTTTAGGGAGTGGGAGCGTCAATAACCCCAAGCCTTAATCTTTTAAAAGTGGTGGTTGCTCAGACTTAAATACCAATTTGAAAAAAGAATGTGACAGATACAAACCTAAAAACCCAGATTAAATCAGGCTTTCTGAATGAGTGAATTGGTATAACTCTCAAAACAATAGCCTGATTACGAATCTCAGACAGATAATAATTTTTACTTGCTCACTAGCAACAACAATTAGTAAATTGGGCAAAGACTTAGAGAACTATCCGCTAGCAGTAGTTAGACATTTACCTTCTGAAATATAAGGTAAAAATCACTGCTGGCACTTCTCTATGAAAAACTTTCCCAAGCTTGAGCAACCAATTTACTGAGCCAGCGTCGCTGCTGCTTATCTAGCATCGGATCATCAGCTAGCACCTGGGCAGTCAACTCTTCTAAAGATTGACCCTGAGCGCGCACGATTTTAACAACGCCGGCGATCGCAGATGCAACTAATTCTTCATCAACAGGCCTTTGTTGCAGGGCAACAATGTCTTGGGGGCTGTCAGGGATGGGATAATTCATGGCGTGGGTTTACAGAAATTTAGAATGAAAAATATATTAGACAAATTATTAAAATTTCTTCACCAAATCTTTATCGGAGTGATGAGGCGGAGTTTAGCGTACTTTATGCGTTCTTCAAATCTGTCTAAGTGAGTAGATTTATCGGAGATGTCAGGAAAAGATGAAAGAAATACTTTATTTAGAAGTTCCAACTCCAGATACGGCAACTGTACGCAGTTGGTTGCAAGTAGATTTTGATCCAGGATATGGAGAAAAACGGCTGACTCCTGAAGGCTTTCGCCTCAGAGTTTCTGCTGAGACTACAACTGCTGGGGCGGCGATTTCCGAAAATTTACCTACGGAACTTTCTGTATTTGTCTGGTCAGTACAGCGAACTACCTATTTGAAAGCGTTCCGATGGGCAGATCGGCCTTTTCCGCAAGAAGGGCAAATCCTACACCGCCTGACTATTGGAATTAAAAGCCGCTTTCCCCATCACTATCCAGAACCACCAGCGATTGATTTAACTCAACAAACGATATTTGAAGCTCTAGAGCCTTATTACCCTCTCACTGTCAAGTATTTTCAGAAAATGCCCAATGGGGAATACGACTTGAAACGTGCCTACTGGTGGGAACAGCGATGGCGTGAAGGAGTACGTAATCCGCAGCAGCCCAGACAGGTCGTTTTTGGGAAAGACATAAACGAAGAGAAAGCCTTAGCGCCCTCTTCTCCCACCTACGACATCATTTATCTTGGCGGCGCTTTAGGTGCGATCCATGCGGCAGTAATGGCGAAATTGGGATATAAAGTGCTGCTAGTAGAACGAATGCCCTTTGGACGGATGAATCGGGAATGGAATATTTCTCGTGATGAGCTTCAAAGCTTAGTCAATTTGGGTTTGGTGACTACTTCTGAGTTGGAAACTGTCATTGCGCGGGAGTATAAAGACGGGTTTAATAAATTTTTTGATGCGAATAATCCACCAAAATTGCGATCGCCTGTCTTGCACACACCCACAGTGCTGAATTTAGCCCTTGACTCCGATAAATGGCTAAAGATGTGTGGGCAAAAAGTGCGCGCCGCAGGTGGCGAAATTTGGGATGAAACAGAGTTTCTGCGTGCAGATATTGACGAATCACAAGTTGTAATTACAGTCAAGCATTTACCCAGTCAAAATGAAAAGCAAGTAACCGGAAGATTGCTGGTGGATGCGATGGGAACTGCGTCGCCAATTGCTTGGCAATTAAATGGTGGTCGGGCTTTTGATAGTGTTTGCCCAACGGTAGGAGCAGTTATTGATCGGGGATTTGAGCCAGAAGTTTGGGATTCCCAGTATGGAGACGTTCTTTATAGCCACGGGGATATTTCCCGCGGCAGACAATTGATTTGGGAATTATTTCCCGGAGCCGGAGAAGAACTGACAATTTATTTATTTCATTACCACGAAGTCAACCCCGAAAATCCTGGTTCTTTATTGGAGATGTACGAGGACTTTTTCACGATTTTGCCAGAGTATCGGCGGTGCGACGTGGACAAGCTGGTATGGAAAAAACCGACTTTTGGTTATATACCAGGGCATTTTAGTGTTGGGAGTAGCGATCGCAAAGTTGCTTTTGACCGCTTGATTGCGATCGGTGACGCTGCATCACTCCAATCTCCTTTGGTGTTTACTGGCTTTGGTTCTTTAGTTCGCAACCTAGAACGCTTAACAAAGCTGTTGGATACTGCTCTCAAACATGACTTACTAAGTTTCCGTCACCTGAACAAAATTCGTGCTTACCAAAGTAATGTTTCTGTGACTTGGCTATTTTCCAAAGGCATGATGGTTCCAACGGGTAAATTCTTACCACCCCAACGAATTAACGCCATGCTGAATACCTTCTTTGGTTTGTTGGCAGACGAACCGCCAGAGGTGGCAGATAATTTCATCAAAGATAGGTGCGATTGGTTAACCTTTAATCGGTTAGCAATTAAGGCAGCACGCAAAAACCCTGCCTTGCTATTGTGGATTTGGGAACTTGCCGGGCCAAGAGATTTGGGGCGTTGGCTGGGTAATTATGTGAACTTTGGCCGTCATGCCCTAGTCAGTGCTGTGCTGAGTGGATGGTTTCCCCACTTTCTCAGAAAAACAGCTCCTTGGTTGGAAACCCGGTATCCGGCATTGTGGTTGCGTTTGCTGACGATTAGTTACGCTATCACCATCGGCAAACCGCGATCGCCTAATCAGGTAGCAAATGTTAATCCAGAAGCAATCATTCAGAAGTCAAAAGCGAGGATTCTGAATTAGTTCAGTAATTAAGAGTGCTGAGTTCCCAGTAACGAGTAATGAAGTGAAAGATTCATCACTCTATTCACTTCATTACTCACAACTCAGCACTCAGCATTAAGTTGGGTCAACTGAACACTTGACTATTGACTATTCGGGCGGAAATTAGGTAATTCCACAGATGCTAATGATTTGCGCCCCTTAGGTGGACGCTGGGGATAAACTACGGGTGAGGGTGATTTAGTATCGATAGTGCCGTCCTCGGAGGATTCTTTGGTTATATTCTTTAAAGGCAATTCTGATGGAGTTAATTGTGAGATTTCTAACCAATAGTCCTCATTTTCTGCTGTCGCAGTAGTTTCATTCATAGGTGAAGTTGAGGGCACTGGCAAGTTGCTAGTTAAAGAAAATGTATAGTCTTCTACAATCTCAACAGAAGTATTCTCGGTGGGTTTGATTTCTCCTTCCAACTGCCGTTCTGGTAGAGTGTCTGACTCCTCATCATCAGCGATGGTGGTTGCCAAAGTTTCCCAGAAAGGTAGACCATTAGCTTGATTAATGCCTACATCATCTTTTTCAAGATTAGGTGCTGGTGATGTAGATGCAGGTTGGGAGGCAAAAAACATCTGAATGAGATTCTCTATTTGCTCATCAATGTTGGATGACCCTGAAGGTAAAACTGCTTCCGATGTAGTGGAGAAAGCGTCACTAATATTTGATGATTCTATAGGTGAAACTGCTTCGGGCGTAGTGACAGGATCATCAATTTCTGATGAGACAGCTGGTTGTGCTGGAGCTGGTGTCTGTTGCTTAATTGACCAGTCCCAAGGAGAGGATAAAGATGAAGTAGGAATAGGGTCAGTTCTGTTAGCAGATGTATACGAGGGTGGTGTTGCAGATTGCTGCCAGGAATTGTCTAAACTATTAGTTAAAGATTCTGGCTCCGCAGACCAAGGCTTAATTGGCTGTGCATTGGGAAACAAAGAGCGAGCTTTTTTAGCAAATCTTGATTGCCTAGTAACTGTGTTGTGCGAATGATTGACAGTATCGTCTTGAGAATCATCACCTGGAACTGGTGTCTCTAAACACTTTTCTAACGCCGCTTTAAACTGTAAGGTCTGGCGTTGTTGCCGCATCAACCTAGTACGTAACTCTCGACATGAAGTTTCAGATTGCGATAGCTGCTGAGACTGTTCAGTATAGTTAGTTTGCAGCAGCGAGCATTCCCGCTCTAACTGGGCAAGGCGTTGTTGGCTAATTTGTAACTGGGCTTTATATGTTTCGATGAAAACTTCTTGGCGTTGAACTGTTTGGACAGCAGTTTCTAATTGTTGGAACAAGGATTTTATTTGTTCTTGGGCAGCAGTAAGTTCCTGAGCTTGTTGATTGAGCATCGACTCAGTGACGCTAAAGCGTTTTTTCTGCCACTGTAAAGCCTTTTCCGACTCAGATAAGTCAACTTGATACTGCTCTACTTGCTTATATAAATCATTGTTAGCAGCACGCAATTCTTCATTTAATGTCAGCAGTTTCTGAAATTCAGAATTGATACTTGCTTGTTTTTCAATATCCGGTTCGGCAATCCAGTCCTGCTTGGTTGCATCTGTTGATAACTCTTCAACTTTCGTCTCGTGCCGTTCGTCTTTTGCTGGCTGAAGGAGAGGCAATTTTGTAATTGCCATATTTTCAGAAGGCACAACTGAGTAAAATGGACAACTCGCCTGCTCCAGTTGTGGCAAATTAGCAGAATTTAGGGATTCAATAAAAGCCCCATTCTTTGATGTGTCAGCTTCATTCATCACTCTTGACCCACCCGCTTAAAAGTGTTCAGCAGTGCTGGCATTAGCATTGCTTATCGATTGTGCCCGATCAGGGTTGACGCAAGTAGCTCAGGAAAACCTGAGAAGCCCCTGACGGTAGCTGTAGGGAGTTTTACTTTAGAAGCCAAGCGTAACTCTCCTCCAGCATGAGTAATTAATCATTAAATTTAGTGTTCCCCATTTTGCATCTAGAACTGATGAAGTTATAACATTACGAAGTTCCTCCCCGCCAATCTTGAGAATAACGGGAGATTCTAGTTTAGATGCTGATTACAGGTTTGCTTGCGCTTGATTGGAATCAACAGTTATTTGGGAATAAATTGTCGGCAAGAATTTATGCACTTAGAAAAGTCGTAGCACTGGATCTAATTTACCAAACAGCTTTGCCTTAATAGCAACTAATCTGAGATTCTGGGGAATGGGGCATGGGGAATGGGGAATGGGGAATAGAGACTAGGGGCTGGGGGCAAGAGGGCAAGGGGACAAGGGGACAAGGTGAGACAGCGCTGCGGGAGGGTTTCCCTCCGCAGGCGACTGCGAACCCGAAGGGGGACAAAGAGAAAGAACCATGATTAACTCTTGCTCCTTGTCCCCCATCCCCCATGCTCCTTGTCTTCTTTATCCAATGCCCAATGCCCAATGCCCAAAGTCGGCGCGGTTCATCCCATCCCCAGAAGGAGTGGGCTTTTCTTGCGCCGACTTTGTGTAATTTTGAGTTGTTATGGTAGCCAATAAGGGTCAAATCCGGCTAGAGGAAGCTTCTCTGGTTTGATTTCAGCAGTAGTAGTGTCGGCAATAGGTAATAAGGGCATTAACCACAGACTACTGGTAGCGATCGCCTCTCCATCATCGGTTTTTAAAGTGTTTGTCGATAATGGAGCTTGAGAATTTGTCTGTGATACTACTTGGTCAAATAATAAGCCTAAACCATCAGGTGATAGGCTCATACGGACATTTCGTTGCTCGATGGGTAGCACCAGCAGTGGTTTCTGTTCTCCTGTTTTGATATCAATTGCTACTAAATAAGGCTGTTCTATGTATTCTTCTTTCGATACTAACTGAGTCAGTAAGCAATAGAGGGTGGGCGAAGCAGGATCAAATTGGCAATTAAGAATTGAGCCTGTTGTTTTTAACAAAGGTTTCTGTGTACCTTGGTTGGTGACTAAAAATAAATCTCGTGTGTAATCTGTATTAAACTTGACCATCGCTGCTTGCGACCCGTCTTTAGAAAAAGCCTGGACTAACCCAAATTGCGGTAGAAAATCTAGAGGTTTGCTGGCATCGCCTTGTAGGGATATAATCGCTGCTCCCTGTCCTTGAGCAACTGCCACGGCTTTACTATCTGGTGTAATCATAAAGTCACCCCCTGGTTGGCTTTGCAGGCGTTTAGCAGTGGGTTTTTCTCCAGATTTATCGCTGGTTGTAGGCAGAAACCACAAGCCAAAGTCTCCGGGATTAGATTTGTTTCCTCGCTGGATAACAATTGTTTGTCCATCTGGCGATAAGTCAAATTTGAGGTTTTGATAATCTTTATTATCTAAAATGAGGTCAACTTTACCTGATGCTTCGGTTCGGTTGCCAGTCTTGCTAAAAATACCTGTTGTTACTGTATACAACTGAGCCGAAAGTAAGTCTGGGTTGTTTGCGGTGTGAGCAGAAAATAAAACTTTTCCTCCGTCTGGAAATGGCTCGAAGTCCATTACCACTAAGTCTTTGGGGGTAAGTACCTTTTTTTGCTCTTGAGTCAAGTTATAGAAAATTAATTGCCCTTGTTCTTCTGGATTAACTCCTATATAAAGAATGGCGCGATCACGTGTGCGAAAGCTACCTGTAAAGGGCTGAAGCACTCTATTTTGACCTTGTTTTTGAGAAAACTTATCTTTAGCTTGCTGCAACTGCACTTGATAATTTGTGCCATAGGGTGCTGGTGTCAAAAGCGTATAAACCATTCGCCGTCCAGCCCAACTGATCTTACCTGCTAGCGGCGGATCTATTTTCAAGTTCTCTTCTACGCTTTTCGTGTCCATGGGGCGGCTAAAGGTAAGGCTAAAGGAGATGTCGTCTGCCCCTATTTGTTGGTTCTGCCAAGTGAAATTCCGCACGCTGGGCTTTACTGCATCACCTTGCCAGATTACCAACCCAATCAGCAGACTTAACAGGAGCATCAATGCGATCGCCACGCGATCCAGTGGTTGGATAAATGCTTTAGATTTAGTCATTAGTTCAGTTGTCAGTTGTTTTCAGCCAATGACGATTAACTACTGATTAATAAATGTAAGGATTCTTAGGTTGGGGAATCTTTTTCAAGGAAGTAGCAGCGATGGTGAGTTGGCGTTTGTCTGAGATAGTTTCTGTCACCATTTGCCCTTCGATTTCTAACCAGGTATCAGGTGGATACTGATCGCGAGTATCTGTCAATTTTACGGGTAATCCTGCTGGATAGGCATCTGCGGCACAGCAGGTGATCACAAATCTTGCCAAGAACAAATATTCTTTACTAAATTCTGGCGGGTGAATGGCAAATCCCTGTACCTTAACTTTTTGCCCTGTATAGGCATCTGGTTCTGGATAAACGTTGAGGGTGCGTACCCAGTCTATGAGCGATCGCTCTTCTGGGCGAATGGTAGCGCGAAATGCTTGCGGTTGAGCACGTGTTGCTGCCACTGAATCGGTTACACCGCGATCCAACGCGGTTTGGCTAGCAAAGACGCGGGGTGTAATCATTAAACCTAAAATCGCTGCTGTTAACAGCAAACCGCTACCCCAACCAGGGGGAAATAACGTTAAATGCTGGGCGTTCGGTACATTCTCTCGACGCCGCCACCGCCAAAGTTGCCCTGCTTTGAAAAAACCGATAATTAGCAAACCAATAGCACCCGCAATTGCTAACCAAAAGTAATCGGGGTGAATCAACAAATTCAGTTTGCCAGTGAACCAGTATTTCAAGATTAAAATTCCCCAAGCTGTAATTGCCAGCACATCCAGCCAAGGCATTAACAGATTACGGATTTTAGATTTGGGACTTGGAATTGAAGCCATAAGTTAAAAAGTCATTAGTCAGTAATCAGTAGCAATCAAAAAACAACTGAAATCTTACATCTGACAAAAATTACATGACGTGCAAATTTAAAGTTACAGTGAACAGAAATGTCAATAATCCTGCTAAAGCAAATAGATAAAATAACGCCTTAGCTTTAAAAATGGATAACATCAAACCTATGCCTTTGATGTCAACCATCGGGCCAAATACCAGAAAAGCTAACAAAGAACCGCTGGTAAAGGTTGAGGCAAAAGAGAGGGCAAAGAATGAATCGACAGTTGAACAAATTGACACTGCTGCTGCTAATATTAGCATCGCCACAATTGAGCTAATAGGGCCAGCACCGAGTCCGAGTATCAGTTCACGCGGTGCTAGCACTTGAATAGCAGCGGCGATCGCACTGCCTAAAACCATCACTCCCCCTAATTCTCGCAATTCTTGAACGATATTATCTACTAATAAACGCAGTTTATCTGGCAGGGGTTTACTGAGGCTAGGTGATGATGTATTTCCCTCTATTAAACTATTATCTATTCGCGTAGTTAAGCCTGCTTTTCCTCCTAGCAAATAACTTCCAGACTTCAACAAGCTAGAACCTGTTGTTTCCTGTTGTGTTTGGTAACGTCTCCCCCGACGTTTCAGTTCTGGCTGCGTGGAGGGATTAAACTTGAGATAACGAGCGAGTTCTGGTTGAACAACAGGACTCAAGTCTTTTTGAAAGCTGAAAACAACAGCGATAGTTGTAGCGATCGCTAAGGAAAACACGACGCGTAAAACTACTATTTCTGGCTGATCTCGAAACGCTGTCCAAGTTGCCCAAATTACTATGGGATTAATAGTCGGTGCTGCTAGTAAAAAACCAATTGCTACTGGTGTGGGTACTCCCTGCATCAGCAACCGCCGCGCCACTGGCACATTACCGCACTCACATACCGGGAACAAAAAGCCTATCGTGCTGCCGAATAAAGCACCCAACACTGGATTTCGAGGCATTTTTTCTACCAATTTGCGCTCATCTACAAAAAACAGCAGCAAGCTGGAGAATACAACTCCCAGTAGCAAAAAGGGTATCGCCTCGACTAGCAAACTTAAAAATAGGGTGAAACCATTGTTCAGTTGATTCATGGGCGTCGCAGTCAAAAGCGGTTTGGAGTTTTTAGAGTATGCCTAGTCATTCTATCGAAATGGGGATCAAATGCAGGACGGGACAATAATAGATCATTTGAGCCAAAAAATTGGTATGCGATTTATACTACTTCTTCAGCGTTATTCAGCGATTGCTACTTGTAGATGTTTACATATATCTGAGTGTATTTACTAAGGATGACTATTCTTAAGAATATCTGACTCTAGAAATGGTTCCAATTATCTGGGGTAAACACTTAGCTGCACTATGTTTAATACCTATGTTTATACTTACTCTAATTTGGTTGGGAAATGTCTGCTCTTCCGCGCATTTTCATCAAGAGTTCACAGTTTTTAAACATTTGAGCTTTGCTGTTGGTAGTTAACCATCCTCGATTTTGGTTATTGCTGGTAAACCTTTATCCTAGCTTTGGTTGAATTTTTACTATAAAAACTCTCAAACTGCAAGACTAAGGTTGAAGATTTGCGGTAAATACTGACATGGTATCGTGCAACTTTGTGTTGAAAGTGCTGAGTTCTGAGTTTTGAGTTTTAAGTAATAATTTCTTCCCGTGCCCCCGTGCCCCCTTCTCCCTGTGTTCTCTTTGTCGCTTCTATCGCTTAATTCTTCCGCTAATGTGGTAGAGGCTGGCAGAGGCTAGAATGTTAGCTTATTGTATGTTTGTCTTTATACAAATTAGAGTTTACAGTGTCACAAGAATTCAGTTCCCTAATATCACCACCATTTTTATCGCAAGGTAGCGATCGCGATCTCGGTTTAGACTCAACACTCCAGGAACTCTCAATGTACAACTTCCAAGTGGAAGTTAGCTGTAGTGCAATAGAAGTTGCGCGATTTTTTGAACGATATCCTTTGCTACCAGGAGCAATCTTACTAGAACAGGGAAAGTTCATCGGTATGATTTCCCGGCGGCGACTCCTAGAATTTTGGATTCGTCCCTACGGACAAGAGTTGTTTTTACATCAACCGTTGACTATTCTCTACAGCTATGCGCGTACAGAGATTTTGCAGCTTGCCGATACAACACCAGTTTTGACAGCGATGCAACTGAGTTTGAGGCGATCGCCTGAACTTTCGTCAGAACCTCTGGTGGTGCAAACGGCATCTGATAGTTACAGTTTATTAGATATGCATGAATTAAATCTTGCTTCTTGGCAAATTCGAGGCATAGAAACTCAGGTGCGCTATGAACGTAGCCAAGCCCAAATGATTCAAAATGATAAAATGGCGAGTTTGGGACGTTTGGTGGACGGGGTAGCACACGAAATTTTAGACCCCGTAGGTTTTATCTGGGGTAACTTAACTTATGTCTCTAACTATAGTCAGGATTTACTCAAGCTTATAGGAGCTTACGAACAAGAATTATCTCCTGCTTCTGAGAACATTACCTATCTTAAAGATGAAATCGAATTTGATTTTTTAGAACAAGATTTATCAAAGGCAATGTCTAGTATCCGTACCGGGGCGGAAAGGCTAAAAAAACTTGTCACTAGCTTGCAAAATTTCTGTCATATCGACGAAGTATATCCAAGACCTACTGATTTGCACGCTTGTATCGATAGTATTGTATTGTTAATTAATAGTCGTATTAAAGGAGAAATTGAAATAGTCAAACATTATGGTCACTTGCCACCAGTGTATTGCTTTATGGGGCAACTGAGCCAAGTATTTATGAATATTTTAAGCGAGGCTATAGATACATTGCTTAATGAAACAGTGCGGCAGCAATTTCATCCAGAGACTACTAATAATAGTGACAAACCACAAATTGAAATTACTACAAAAATTATTTCTAAGCCAGCAACTAAACAAGATGCACCAGATTCACGTTGGGTTTCAATTTGTATAGCTGACAACGGCCCTGGCATGTCTGAGGAATTAAAACAGCAAATTATTGAGTCCTTGTCTGTGGAAAAACGATCTGATAAAACAACTAGTTTATCTGTCAGCTATCGAATTATCACGGCAAGGCATGGAGGCAAATTAAATTTGCGTTCACAACTTGGTACAGGTACTGAATACGAAATATTATTACCTTTGCTTTAATACAATTGATATAAAATACTCGTGAATCAAGGTAGGATTTAGCGATCGCTTCCTAGAATTGCTATGAATTAATCATCTCACACTTGGTTATACACTATCTGCGATCGCTTGAGTCTAATCTACTCACCTTTTTTCCAACCGTTGATGCAAGATGCTAAAAGTCGCTATAGTTAACGGCTTAAACCATCATATCTATTTGGGTCTTTTTTCTCCTTTTTTTTCTGGGGATCTTTTTTGGGCTTTTTGGTTTCTCTGTTACCCTTCTTTTCCTTAGACATTATTTCTTTCCGATATAGTGACCATTAAAGTGGCGACAACGCCCATCAAATTTTACCAAGGTAATGTTTCGTTGGTAAAAAACTCGTCTTCAACCTATAAAATCTCCCAAAAGTGAAGAAAGCCATTACCGGAAAACACTTCAATCAAAATTACGGTTACAAAGCCTATCATTGCTAGGCGACCATTCCAATTTTCAGACTGAGGAGTAAAGCCCCAAAACCAAGCATTGCGTTTATTTGAAATCGACTGTTTAACTTTTGTAGCGTCTGACATAAATAGTACTCCAAATTTTTCTTTCAATTTTTTGTAGGCTATAGCTTGCAAAATCGTTGATTTATCGAAGATTGGCAACACAAAGCTATAGCCTATTACCCTACTGCATAGCAGTGATTACAAAGTTGAAGTAAGAATTAACTTCACTAGCATCTTCACTAGACAGCATTGAGGTAACAACATTCTTCATCGCACGGATACTTTCAGCAACGGCTTCAATCGGAGTACCAAGGGATCTGTACATTTCGCGGACACCAACAACTCCAATTTCTTGAATCGGTGTGGAATCACCAGCTACGATACTGTAAGTGATCAAGCGTAGGTAGTAATCCATGTCTCGCAGACAAGTTGCAGTCATCTCCTGACCGTAGGCGTTACCACCAGGCGAGACAATATCTGGGCGCTTTTGAAATAACTGGTTTCCAGATTGCTTAATAATGCGCTCCCGGTTCTCTGTTAAAAGCTGAACCAGGCGCAGGCGACGCGCACCATTCATACTAAAACTTTTAATCTGGTCTATCTCCCCAGGGCTAAGATAGCGAGCTTCAGCATCTGCGTTTAAAATCGACTTCATGATCAGACTCATCAACAGACTCCTTCAAAAAATCAAATTATGTTGGCACTATAAAATAGCGCTTGTGGTCGTCAAGAAAATGATCCGCATCTCAACCGACAAGCGCATTTTTTAACTAAAGTAATTAACAGAATTTCCGAAAGTAACTTGCAGAATTTAAATTATCATTTTGCATATTACTGCCAGGCATTTTTGCCACTTTTAAATTCGCTCTGGTTATATTTATTCCTCTCAGGTTGATCCAATTTAGATTGGCACTTTTTGGTTCTGAGTTGTTTAAATTTGGCTCAATTGAGTTGATTACTCTCAAATCTGCCCGCCTAAAATTTCTTTTTGCGATCGCATATAGGTTCAAAAATTTATTGCCATCGATATTGGCTGCCTCGCAAGTGTAGCGTTATCGCTTTTTCTCCACCTTAATTGTAGAGCATAATCTTCAGTTGTGCCCAAATTGCAAATCAGTAGAATCTGACTGCTTATAGTGTCGTTAGCAGCAAATGTTCACCTCGCTGGTAAATTTCGCGTGCATAGTCAGTCCAATTTCCTTGCCCCCAATAACGAAAACAGCTAGTTTGTAACAATAAGTTATATAAAAGAATATTTCGATAACTAGATTGTTTAGTAATAGGTTCTGCTGATTGATCTGCTAATAATCCATCCACTTTTTGATGAAATGAACTGCTTAATTGGTACATGGGAGATATAACATTTTCATATCCCTTTACCCAACTAATATGATTAGTCCATGAGGCTCCATCCATATGGAAATTAGAGTTAGTTTGCTTTAATTCTTGAATAGCATTTTCTACAGCCTCAGGTTGACAATTATCAGGTGAAACTCGTTGCCAAATATGATGTTGTCCCACTGGCTGACAATTGGGAAAATCCTCAGATTTACAACCAGCATCTGCGAGTAATTCTAAGTATTCTGTACCACACATCCCGACAACGCCTGATTTTCCTCCACCATGATTCACCATATCCCACCACGCTTGTTTAAAAGCACTGGGAAATTCATTCATCATGACGCCGCCATTTTCGCCATCTCCTATTTGTGTGACAATTGGTGGTACAAGCACACTCCCCAATTGTTGTTTAGATAAAGTTTTAGCTTCATAGTATGGCTGCATTTGACCAACCAATTTAGTATCTGAACCTTGGGTTTTAATTAAGGCTGTAATACTAATTGTTTCGCCTTGAGAATTGCGGGCAATCAAATTGTGTGGTAGATGTTTGTGGATAATCGAATGACCACTAATTGTTTCTACAGAATCTTCTTGGACAAGTAACCAACGATATCCACATTCTTTGAGTGCTTTGACAAATTCAAATAAAGTATCAGGATGATTTGGCAGGTGCATTTCTGGAGGTGAAAAACCTTTGACTCGCGCTAGTGCTTCCCAGCCAAAAATTGCCGCAAAATAATGTTGCCACGCTAAGATGTGCAGCTTAATATCTGCAATTGGTGTGGAAGGAATGACAGCATGGCTCCACATCGTACCCAACCACTCTACATAGGGTTGATAGGTGGGAGCAGCTTCGCTAACGCAAGTGATGCGCTTGAGGTTGTCTAGGATATCGTTGCGTCCCATTTGCCTGAGTCCCCATAAAAGATTTCCAGAATAATCCAACATTACACGGGGATTACAGCCTTGATTGACGAGTTCGGGGATAAAGTCTCCCATGCGGCTGTAACAATATGCAAAAGGCCCGGCGTTGTGGTTATCCCCTTCATTGGGATGTTCAAACATATATTGCAGATTGCTGATCAGCGAACCGTTATGTCCAGCTGGAATAGTAGGCTGGTGCATATGTAAGGCGATCGCAAACCCAGCATTAATATCTTCTAAACGGAGATTCGTTTTCGGCAAGAATACTGGCGCATCATGGTTTACTACCGAGAGAACCTCTGTTTCCCAACCAGAAATATTCGGTAAGCCATCAATGATTTCGGGCAAGGTGGGGAGAGTATGAGGCAATGTCAGCATTTCTGGTTGCTCCGAAACAAGGTATATCTTATTATCTAGCCGCAGTACCTATTTAGTTGAGATCTTTGGGAAACTCACAATCCCACCATGCTTTTGAAATTAGGCAAGAACACGGTGGGGTGTTTACAAAACTTTGTACTGAGAACTAAGTGCTGAGTTCTGAGTGCTGAGTACTTATGTACTTGGTAAAAGCAATGCAAATTGTGGGTGGTCTTTTAACTCAGCACTCTTCATGCTATGAGCAACGAGACAGACTTGATATCAAAGGCTAGCGATCAAGTCTTGCGCGCAGATACCAAAGAAACGGTGTTTCTGGATAAAAACAAATCACTGACACGATGAAATTTTGTTAACCAACTCAGTTTTTGAGTAAGTTCTCTGAGTAGTTCGTGAGGCTGTTGTTTTGTTGGTGCTGATGGAGTTGCAATGTTTAAAACCTGCTCTAGCAACCAAGGAGCAAAGCGTTGACACCAAACAGCTAGATGACTTTGCCATCCAACTAAAATTTCTGGTGAATCTCTTTGCAGCCCAGCGACGAAAGTTTGAGCTACTTTTTCAGGAGTCGTAGGTATTACCCAGCGAAATAATTTGAAGTCCCGCACCATGTCCGTATCTGTGAGGGAAGGCAGTAATGCTTTCACCTGAATATTGTATTCGGCTAGTTCACGGCGCAAGGCTTGGGTAAACCCTAAGATTGCAAACTTGGTAGCTGAATAAGTCGCCATCGTCGGTGCTGCTACTTTCCCCATCAAGCTAGACACATTGACAATTGTGCCTTGCCTTTGGCTAGCCATACGTCGAGCTATTAGGCTAGTTAGGTTGTACATTCCCAATAAATTCACGGAGATTTCCTCTTGAACCTGGGGAAGTTTAGATTCCAAAAACGAATTTTGGTATGCCACGCCAGCACAATTAACCAGTAGATGAATCGGGCCATAATTACGCCAAAGTTGGGCTACGGCAATATTCACCTCAATTGTCTGAGTCAAATCTACTGCCAAAATCGAGACTTCTGTTCCCATCGCCTCGATTTCTGTGGCTACCTCGGCTAACTTTTGGCGATCGCGCGCCATCAAAATTATCCGCTTAATACCTTGTTGCGCCAATTCTAGGGCGATCGCACGTCCAATACCACGAGAAGCCCCAGTAATTAGGGCTACCTTACCTTGAATCTTCATGAGTTTTTATCTCCAAAATCTCGGTCTTACTGCGTTCTTAATCGCATCCGCAGGTAAGACAAATCTGCAATTGTAAGAAATCAAAATTGAAGTAAGCCTTTAAGAAGGAGATATTTCTGGGTTAATCTGCAATTGCTCATCTTTAGCCTCTACACAGCAGAAATTTCTCGCTTTCTATCTAAAAATCATCACTTTGCACAATTGGTTGCATGGATATAGCTCATAGATTTTGATATTTCCTCAATCCAAGCCTTCACCAGAACGTTGTCATACACACGTTAACAATTAAATCAAGTTGTGGCAACAATTTTTAATAAGTATTTCTTAATACTTGTTTACAAGCAGTATATATATAGGAAATAATTTTGGGAATAAGTTTTTATGAATACTAGCGGACAAATATGAAAATCTTCTGACAATCAAGCCAAGTTGCTAGTATTAATTCAACAAAAACAGTACTCTGGTTAAATTGTGACAACTTTGGTTATCACTGAGATAGCAGGACAACATATATTTTTGGAAACATTGCAGCAGGGTTTGTCGTCAGCATTTTCACTAGTTTGAGTGCTGAGTCGTGAGTGATGAGTACTGAGTCGTGAGTGCTGAGTTGCTACCTCCCCTGCCCTGCTCCCTGTCCCTCTGCTTCCCAGTCCCCAGTCCCTACTCTTTTTTCATGGTGAAGCAGGGGTTGGTTGTGGTGATGGTGGTGGTACGGTTGGCTGGGGTACAGTTGGCTGGGGATTTAAACCATCCAAAGCTTGATTTAATTGCTCTGTTGTCAACGACTGTAAGAAACTGAGATTGAGGGGAGCTTGACTGATGTATTGGGCATAGGATGGCTGCAAATAAGAGCGGTATTCAGGACGGTTTAAAAGATGGGTTTGCAAGAAAGCCAGACTCAAGGCTTTGATGTAAGAATAAGCAGGCGCACGGTTCGGCCCTAGTAAAGCTTCTGGCACAGGTAAGACATTATTCTCAGCAGTGGGTTCAGCGATCGCACTGAAGTGAGTAGCATTTTCGATTAAGGCTAAGTATTTATTGGGGTTGGTAAGCCAAGTGAAGGGGTAGATCTGCTCAGGGACTGGTGGAGCAAAAATATCTTGACTACCTGCCATTAGCATTGCCGGAATTTGAATTTGGCTCACCCCAGCTTGACCAAATACGGAACTATCAATAGGATTAATCGCAATCACAGCCTTAATGCGATCGTCTTGGAGCGAATAATTTGTTGGCGGTAACTCAGCTGCACGACACTGCAAAAGGGTCGACACATTCAAGGATCTATTGGGAAAACAATCTTCACGGAGTTGTTCAAAGTTAATTTTACCTCCAGCCAAAGCCAAGGCTGTATAGCCTCCGAATGAATGACCGATCGCTCCGACTTGCTGGAAATTTAGTTTACCTTGGAGGCTGGGATCGGACTTTTCCAACCGCTGGAGTGCATCAAGTACATATTTGACATCCAATGGTCGGTTAATAAATTCTTGTGCTTCTGGCGGCCCAGCCAAGCCCGAAAAGTATAGCTGAAAGCGTTCGGCATTACTACCAGGGTGTTCTAGCACAGCAACTGCGAAACCGTGGGATGCTAAATGTTGAGCTAGATAGACAAAGGCATAGCGGTCTGAAGCGAGTCCATGAGAAATCACAACTAGAGGAAAGGGAGGAGTGGGGGCATTTGCTGTGGTTTGAGGTGATGCTTCAGGTACATAAACATCCACTGGTAAACTGCGATTACGAGAATCGTCGTTGAGTTTTAGGCTGGTTATTTGCCAACGAAATTTTCCAGGCGATCGCAAATCTGGCTGTTGGGAAAAGTTAACGGTTGCATTGGCAGTTTGGGCGAGTGTCTGTTGTTGGATGAAAGCTACTATTTGATCCCTGGCTGCGAGTAACTCTGACAAGCTATTAACTATCTGTAGTCCCTCGGAAAAATTCAATCTTAAACTTGTGCTGGGGAACCTACGCAACACGTTCACAACTGTTAAGCCTTCCGGATCAGCAGCAGATAAAATCAAAGCAGCACGTATGGCATAGAAGCCGTTCTGTCGAGAGTCGGTGAGCACCAATTCTCCTAGACGTTGCACCACCGCTTCGCCTATAGGTGAGTAGGTAAACTGAGAAACCAAAGTAGGAGTCAAATTAAAACGCTGCTGCAACAGTTCCCGCAATTGAGCGAGTTGTTCGGGAGTAACACGTCTGGCATAAAATGCCAACTCACTGTTAATTTTGCCTTCTTTGGCAAAAATTTCTAGGGAATCAGCGGATAAAGAAAATTCTCCAAAGGGAGGGTAAAAAAAACTGATGCGCTCAGCCCCTAGTCCAGGCGTTGCAGTCACAATTGTAGATAGCAGCCCTAAACTTAGGTATTTCAGAAACTTTTTCATCAGAAAAACCCGCTGTCTAACCCGTCCACACAAGTTTGGCCGGTGAGAAAAGCGGGGCGGGATCTATGCCGCTTTCCTGTTTACTTACTTTACATATATCAAATAGGTTAGTAACCCTGCGCGAAATTTAAAATAAAGTGGTGCGATCGCACCAGGGGCAGTGCAAAGGCGATCGCAGCAAGTATTGTGCCTATAAGGTATAGAAAAAATAAATACCTTAACGCCCAATACAATTTAGTTAAGGCTTGATCCCCCTAAGGTTTATTAACATTACTAACTGAACTGTATTACGTTAAAACTATCAACTCATAATTTGTATTCTTCTATTTACGCAATCCTGTAGCCAAAGAATGTGTAACAATAGCAAACTTTTAGCCGAAAGCTCTCAGTAGCGTCATAATTAATATAGATATCAAATTCTTTCTTATGTCTTCAATTTCCTGTCCCTGTTGTGTCGTTGTCTTCAATCGTCAACAGGAACAAAACATTAACCACCAAAAGCACTGCCAAGATGCCCCAGAGCCAAATAAAAAAAGTGTAGTAAAATGTACTGTGGTTGAAAATGGTCGAGTTGTGGTTAAACCATTACAACCATTGCCTAGTGAAGCTGTTGATTAAGTTGTAGGCAATTAACTTATTTCATCTAAAGATAAGACATCGTGAAAATGCTGGTAATCAATGTAGCGATGTCCATCCGCAGTACGGTGTATGATGTCAACAAATCGATAGTTCCATAGAATATTAGCAGCACTGTAAGTATGACGTGCATGGACAACCTGTGCAACTGTTTCATCAATCCCGCTCAAGGAAATCACAAGCGTAGTATTTGTCTGCATCAGTGATTCCGCTGTCATTCCATAGAGAGGACTAAACTCATCAATGGTATGCAAGGCTACCCAAGTTAAAGTGAAACTGGGCGACTGATTTCGCATCAACTTGAGATCGTATATCCGACGTATGTGCTGCCCCTCTAAGGTTACTTCATCCCGCATTAAGTACACCCGCATCTGCGCTTCCAGAATCAGGTTGCGGCGCTGGTTAGCAGTACGAAACATGAGAGTTGGCATTCCCTCATACGGTGTAATCACAGCAACACGACTAAAAATTACACGCGCAGTCGGACGAGAGAACCGGGCAAACGCTAACCCTGTCATCACAGCAATTCCCATCAGACCTGCCATCGCTTCAATAGTGACAATGATATTAGCGTAAGTTGTTTTAGGATACATCGCACCGTAGCCGATGGATGCCAGCGTTTGCACACTAAAAAAGAAGACGTCTGAAAAAGAGCCAGGTCGGGCATTTGCAACGCAGTCTCCTCCTGCCAAATAAGCGAAGGCAAACAAGGCGTTAATAGCCAGATAAAAGACAGCAATTAGCAGTAAAAAGCCATGCCAGGGAATTGTTAACAGAAGATGGTAAGGATCACGCCAGTAGGAATGCCAAGCACCCAAACCTTCAATATGGAACTGTCCATCCTGGATTTTGATATGAATCCGCGCAAGCCAATGCTGCTGTTTCTTTTTAGATAGTTCCTTGAGTCGAAATTTCATTGGGAGTAGCCAAAAGAACTGCTGTTCGATAATATGACTAGGTTTGAAGGTTGCTGCCGGAACTGCAAAGGTAGCGACAAGTAACAACCGAGTCTCTTATGAATCGACATTTCTGGATTACTGCTTTAATTGCTTTTATTAATTCCCTTAGTTTTACGATTTTAATTCCTATTATCTATCTTTATGGCAAACAATTTGGACTGAATGATTTCCAGACGAGTTTATTATTTTCGATTTACTCTATATCTCAGTTTTTCGCAACTCCAGTCATCGGTAAACTCTCCGATCGCTTCGGTAGAAAGCCTTTACTGATTATAAGTTTAGCTGGGACTGTCACCGCTAACTTAATTGCTGGAACAGCAACAACAGCAATTGTTCTCTTTTTCGCGCGGCTTCTGGATGGCATTACTGGAGGCAATGCTTCTGTTGCTCAGGCGATTATTTCAGATATCACGACTCCAGAAAATCGTGCTAAGGGTTTTGGCTTTTATGGTGCAGCATTAGGGTTAGGTTTTGTATTAGGGCCAGCCATAAGTTTATTCGCACAGCAGATTTCCTTGGGTGCTGCTTTTTTAGTTTCGGGTGCGGTAGCCTTCTTCGCCCTCTTAATTACAATTTTTTTATTACCAGAAACTATCAAAAATCGGGCTAATAAAGCACATAACATTTTTGATATAGGTTTAGGGAATTTAATTAAAGGTCTGGCTATTCCTAAAATAGGAATTCTTCTAATTATCAATTTTTTTATTGGAACGACTTTTACTATATTTACCTATGCCTTTCAACCATACTTTCTGAATGTGTTGGGGCAAAATAGCCAAACTTTGACACTGATGTTTCTATTATTTGGGGTACTAGGCGTCATTATGCAGACTTGGGGAGTCTCAATTCTCAGCCGAAAATTTAATTTAGTTAAAATACTATTTTTAGCATTATTTATCCGCAGTTTATCATTCGTATTAATGCCCATTTGGCCAAGTATTGTTTATTTTGTGGTAGTCAGCATTCTTTTTTCACTGTTTAACTCTCTAGTTCAGCCGATGATCAATGCGCTAATTTCTCTTAATGCTGAAGTTCAAGACCAAGGGACTGCAATGGGGCTTAATGCATCTTATTTAAGCATTGCCAATGGTATTGGCCCTATAATTGCAGCAATGCTAATTAATCAATCGCATCCTATAACTTATGGCTATCCTTTATATTTAGCTGGAGCGCTGACGTTTTTAGTTTTATTTTTGGCAATAATTACTCGAACGAGATATACGCCAACAGTTATACAAATTACTAATTCGTAATTTAAAAAGTCAAATTTTATAATAGACTTTAGAAAAAGTTTATATTTATAACCTAATTTTATTTTAAAAATTACTATAAAAGTAGGGTAAGCAATGCCTACCCTACTACTAATTAATTTGATAAAATTTCATTTTTCTGAATTTGGTCTTTTGTCTAGAGAACAACGGTCAAACCATTCTTGGTATTTTTGTTGTTGTTCTTCATTTTCCACAACAATTGACACTCGTACCTGCTTACATCCATGATTTCGCTCTAGGGCGATCGCATTCAAAACTAGACTAGCAATTTTAGGAGAGCTAAAAGATCCACTGACAGTTGAACCGTTGTCAAAAGTTGTAACTTCAGGTATCTCTCCTTCACTTAACACAATACCAGAAATTTCCCCTTGTCCTAAATCAATTTCTGCTAGTTGCTTGTGTTCTGGACTAACTTGCTCCACAATCAGTTTCTCACGTCGGACGGGAACTTGTACCATCCGGGTTTCGATTTCTTTGCGAACAATCACATCACCAACTTTACGTTGGCTACTATTAATGATTAATCTTTCTTCCAGTAACCTAACAATACTTTCTTCTTCAACCTCTGGCAAATTTGCAGTTGCTAGGTCGCCATTTATATTTTGACCATTAGCGATTTGTCCGTCTGGTCTATTTGCTTCTAAATTTTCATGCATATTCTCTATTTCTGATTTTTCTATATCTATGAAAATAGATTTAGTAGGGTTGTCAATTTTTTGTATTCTTTGGCTCCGCAAGAGAAATGAGCCATACCTATCTTCAAGCTTTCTATTTTTTTGATTTTTTTGTTTAGATATAACTAAGTTTAACCGATGGTTAGCATCCAAAACTAAATCTTGGACTTCGCCTAACAGTTGACCTTGCCTATCTATCACAGAAAACTTTCTCACTTTGCTGCCTAAATTATCCAGCAAAGTACTAATGCGTTTATTAATGTTTACTTTGGTTGCTTGTTCACAGTTTAGTGCAACGTGTCCATTCATAACGCAAATTTCTTAACTGCTTTTTGACAAGTCAACTATTCTACAGCATTTCTAATTTAAGATAGGAACAAGTTTTAGATTGAAAAGCTTGTTCACTAGTTTAATGAGACTGCTGTATTGATGATTTTTAGTGATTCGCAATACAGGCAAAGCTAGAAAATAGCTCTACCTGTGATATATTTAATTAGCTATTAGTTATGAACTAATAACTAATAGCCATGTTGATTAACGTTCCTCAATTGGAAGACCTGAAGCATCTATATCTAACTCTTCACGACGCACAGTAGCTTGAGCTTCAGCTGTTTCTTGTTCCACAACTTTTGTGACTCTGACTTCTTCGCGCAACACTGCTTCTTTGCGGATGTCAGGAGTTTCTTCATAAATTTCCACACGCGCAACTTCGCCTTCACGGAAATTAGCTTCGCCACTAGAAACAGCTTGACCAGCATCGGTTGGCGTTACACGTTCAATAACGACTCGTTCTCTTTCTACTGGTACTGCTACTCTTGCGGTGTCAGTTTCTACGTGCTTACCAATTGCTACTTCGCCAGTTTTTTGGCGCTTTTTATTTGCAATTAGCCTTTCTTCATACAATCTCAGGGTTTGATGATCTTGCTCATTTGTCCCAAACAAATCAGGTTCGCGCTCGTAATTATAGGTATCACGCTCGTAAGTGGGGTAACTTGGCGTAGTTGCTGGCTGGTAGCCTGTATCAATTGGTGCTGAAGCTTCTAGAGGTGTTGGTGTTTCTAGCGCTGTTGATGTTTCTACAGGTCGGGTGTACTCCCCAGGACGGCGATAAACTCCACGCACCCGCTCTTCATAGTCGTAATCAAGCGCTAACCCTTCATCAAATTCAGGTAATTGTTCTGCTTGCTCCCTAGTCATGCCAATGGCATAGACACGATCAACATTATAATCAACACGAGAACGCCCAACGGGTAATAATACTTTTTTACCAAAAATCCAGAAGCCTAAGTCAACGATTAGATAACGGAAACGTCCTTCATCATCTACTAGAACATCGCTGACATTGCCAATCTTGTCATCACTTCCTTCTGCGTAGACACCAAGCCCCTTCAGGTCATTACCTTGAAAACTATCCCGATAGTTAGGATCAAAATCTTCTAATTTGTAAAGAGCCATTATGTGTTTACCTCAATTTTTTCTTTCTATTTGCTAATAACTAACCTAGAAGATATAATGATTATTTTTCATCTTTCTAATGGCTGAATTAGCTAATGAAATTTTTATCATAGTAAATGTAAATTTTAATAAATCTTAGTTTTTGCAAAATTAAAAGTTGATTATTTAATTAATCATAGTTTCACTTAACTATTGTAGTTTTTTTTTAAATTGTCTATATTGCAGGCAGAAACATAAATTATCTGTCTGCAATATCTGTGGTTGTATTTAAACTGATATACAGTGCATTAACCTAACTTTGAACTTTCTTCCTAACCTGGAAAAGGACAAATTGCTAGATTCTTTGAAGACAATGCTCTAGGCAGATTTATTTATTGGCAATTTAGTTAAATTAAATGCCTTCTTGTCTATTTGCATTAGTTTCATTCACATCTAAGTTACCTGAAGTATCAATATCTAACTCTTCACGACGAATTGTTTCTTGTGCTTCAACAGTACTTTGATCAACTACTTTTGTGACTCGCACTTCTTCACGTACAAAAGTTTCCTTCCGAATTTCAGGAGTTTCTTCATACACTTCTATGCGTGCTACTTCCCCTTCTTGGAACTGTAAATCTTGGGAACCTACTACAGTTTCTGTTGTAGTGGGAGTCACTCGCTCAATCACAACACGCTCTTTTTGAATAGGTACTGCAATTTGTGCAGTTTCAGTTTCGATGTGCTTACCAACTGTTACTTCTCCCGCTTTCACACGGCTCTTACCAGCAATCAATCGTTCTTCATACAGTTTGAAAGTTTGATTGTTTTGCTCATTCAATTGGTATAAATTAGGTTCTTGTTGGTAATTATATGTCTCCCTATCGTAAGTTACATTACTATTTGGCGAACGATAGATATTACGCACATTCTCTTCATAATCCTCATCAACGATTCTACTTTCTTGATATTCGGGTAAACTTTCTACTTGCTGTTTACTCAATCCATCAACGTAAACTCGTTTTTCTTGGTAATTAATATGAGCTAGACCGATTGGTAGTAATATTTTTTTACTACTAGAATCTAAGCTTGAGTCAATAACTAAATACCGAAAACGGCCTTCTTGGTCAACTAAAGCATCAGCAACTGAGCCAACTCTCACTCCTCCTTGGGTATATAGATCCAAGGATTTAACGTCATCACCACCAAACACTTCGCGGTAGTTGGGTTCAAAATCTTCGAGTTTGTAGAGAGGCATAAGCTATTCCAAAGTTCTTTAAAATATCTATCCAGCTTAAAAAATTTTTAATTTATTTTCATCCTGCTGGCGACTGAATTCACTTAATATAATTGTTGCGTGAGCAATCATACTTAAGCATTGAAGCTTGAATAGCTATGAGCTATGAGCCTACCAATTTGTATATAACTTAAGCTATATATCACGATATTTAATTTAATAAAATTATTACTTAAGTATGAATTTTGCTATCTTGTGGCTATTCGCCTGATGGATTTTTAAGCTATCATCTAAATTTAAAATTGGTTAATTGCAAAATATAGCCAATCATCTCAAGTTGCTCGCAGTAGACACTTCACCACTTAGCAATTTTGTTGTATTAAGAAGTACTAAAGTGCTTACTACGAGATATTTTTATTATCTGGGGATTACACTGATCCCCTAACTGGCTGCCTGATTTGCAATTTCACCGCCTCAACAATGGCATCGGCATCAATTTTGGCAGCATGGAGAAGTTCTTCTGGTGTACCCGAACTTGGCATATTACGCACTGCGAGCTTAATTAACCGTAGTTGAGGGCCATTATAGGTTTGAGCGCTGCTATAACCTGTAAAGGCATCAAGTACAGCAGCACCTAACCCGCCTTCAATCCAGTGGTCTTCAACGACTACTAAATTACCGTTGGTATCGCAGGCGGCTTGATGCAGCGTCTGCACATCAATGGGTTTAACAGAATAGGCGTCAATGACGCGCACTGTAATGCCTTCATTTTTCAGGCGCTTGTAAGCCTTGAGTGCCTCATGTAGAGTTATACCCGCACCAATGACAGTAGCTTGATCTCCGTCAGAACTACGAATTACTTTGCTACTACCAATAGGAAACTCTTCATCAGATTCATAGAGTACGGGTGTGCTTTCCCTGGTGGTGCGAAGGTAGATAATTCCATTACGATCGCTCATCTGAGCTACTAGTTTAGCAGTCTGGTTAGCATCGCTGGGATATAGTACGGTACTACTCCACACTGCTCGAAAGATGGCTAAGTCTTCTAACGCCATCTGCGAAGCACCATCTTGACCAATAGATACACCGGCATGGGAACCCACTAGTTTAATATTGGCGCGAGAAATCGCAGCCATCCTTACAAAGTCGTAGGCACGAGTTAAGAAAGCAGCAAAGCTAGAAGCAAAAGGTTTGTATTGCCGCACCTGTAAACCCACTGCCGCTGCTACCATTTGCTGCTCCGCAATGTACATCTCAAAGTAGCGCTCAGGATAAGCTTCCGCAAAATCTTCAGCGTAAGTAGAATTGCTTACTTCAGCATCAAGGGCAATAACATCAAGTCGAGCTGCTCCCAAAGCTTTTAAGGCATCACCATAGGCTCGACGTGTTGCTACATTTGTGCCTTTTTCATAGGTGGGAAGTTGTAGTGGTTGAGCTTCACCTGTGAAGGCAGGTTGACCTTGGTATTCAGGTTTATCTACTTGAATGGTAATATGACGCTCACCACCTAGCTCGGCGATCGCTTGTTTTTCCTGCTCAGGTTTGAGTGCTTTACCATGCCAACCACCTAAATCTTCTAAAGCTGCCACACCTTTGCCTTTCTTAGTTCGGGCGATAATTACTGTAGGGCGATCGTTGATGCTCAAAGCTGCGCTATAAGCTTGATCAATCTCTATCAAGTTGTGACCATCAATCTCAATCGCTTGCCAGCCAAAGGCTCTGGCACGGTTAGCATAAGCTTTTGTATTCCAGCCTAATTCCGTTTGACCTCGTTGACCTAGCCGATTGACATCGATAATGGCGATTAAATTATCTAGACTGTAGTGTGAAGCATGATCAAAGGCCTCCCAAACCGATCCTTCGGCGATTTCACTATCACCTAGTAGCACCCAAACGTTATAGGGTAGTTGATCCAAATACTTGCCTGCCAAAGCCACCCCTACACCAATAGGTAAACCTTGGCCTAAAGAACCTGTTGCTACATCGACCCAAGGTAAAATTGGTGTAGGATGTCCTTCTAAACGGCTGCCAAACTTTCGCAGTGATAGTAACTCTTCATCAGTTATTACCCCCGCAACTTTATACATGGCGTAGAGAAGTGGTGCAGCGTGTCCTTTTGAAAGGATAAAGCGATCGTTATTTGGGTTATCTGGATTTTCAAAGTCGTATTGAAGATATTTAGATAGTAAAACCGCCATCAAATCGGCAGGGGACATCGACGAGGTGGGATGACCCGATCCGGCGGCAGTTGTGGCGCGAATACTATCGACGCGGAATTGTTGTGCTAACTCATTCCATTGCTGTAGTTGCTCCTGTGTATTCATAATGTTTTTCCTCAATTAAAACCTACGAATTTTATAAAAATTAAATATTAAAATTATTTTTTGCTTTTTATGCTCTTAATTAAATATGTCTTGTTTAATTTTTAATATTCTGAATTATTTTTTATAAATAAATTAATGTTACTAATTAACTCGATATAATTACATTTTAGTTTCCAATCAGCATCACGAATTCAACAGCCATTTAAATTAGAAATTAGTCAATGATTGTACAAGCTGTACAAGCGATCGCTCACAATCATTAATTAGATTGTGCTTTGCTTTATGAAACTAGATATACATTTAAGTATGAGCGGAGTAATTTTACCCTTGCCTTAGCTAGAGTTTAAATATTTGTTAAATTTACTTCTTCTTTCTAATGGAATAATTAAACTTTATTTCTTAAGGAGGAGAAATATTTATAAATATTTATTAATTTACAACTTATATATTTATTTTATTGTTTGTATTTTATTTATTAGGTTAACTATCAAAATTTTAATAGGCAACACAATATACAGCAGATTGCAGAGGAGCGAGGTACAGATATCGTAAAGGCACAACGAACGTTGTGCAACGCCACTTCCTACCCTGCCTTAAGCCCTTTGGGTGACGCTCCTTCTCCTGACGGAGACGCTATGCCGGAGGCTTTAGGCTGACGCTAATGCAGTCGCCCACGGGGAAACCCCCAAGACCACGCTGACTCACCTGCGGAGGGAAAATGCCACTGAGGGAGCCGGGAAACCCGCAGTTTTGTAAGGTGACCACTAGCCCCACTTTGGGAGCATCCACTTTTGGCAGAAACACTCAAATAGCAAGTAAACCGTTAAG
>NZ_JCACKA010000091.1:0-44468 GCF_059505145.1 Mojavia sp. | reverse complement strand
TGGGGATTGGGGATTGGGGATTGGGGATTGGGGACTGGGGATTGGGGATTGGGGATTGGGCATTGGGTGAAGAGGACAAGGAGCAAGAGTTATTCATAGTTGTTTCCCCTAGTCCCCTAGTCCCCTAGTCCCCTAGTCCCCAGTCCCCAGTCCCTGATTTAGTAATGATTTCCGACTTTGCGGTGATGAACGGCGGTCAGGGCGTTGACGTTGGCGACTCTGCCGGTTTGGACGGTGCTGTAGATAACCCAATGGTCGCCACAATCCATGCGGCTGGTGATTTCACATTCCATATAAGCTAAGGCTTCGACGAGAATAGGTGAACCATTGGTGGCTGGATAAGTCTTTACTCCTGCAAAACGATCTGCACCAGGGGCAAAACGCTTGAGGAAATGTTTCATTAATCCTTGATAGTTATCTTCTGCGAGGACGTTTAAAACGAAGCGATCACCTACGTGCATTAAAGATTCAATTGCTCGTTCTTTAGAAACGGCAATGGCGATTCCTAAAGGATTCAAGCTTGCTTGTGTTAACCAAGAAGCAAACATGGCACTTTGAATTTCACCTTTTTTGGCGGTGATGATATATAGCCCGGTGCTAATTCTTCCGAGGGCTTTTTCTAAGTCTGTGTTGATGGATTTGATTTGTTTGATGGTGCGATCGCGGGTTAACCATTGCCCTATATCTGTACCCGCTTCTTCACACAATTGTTCTGTTATTTGTGTCGGAGCCTCTTTAATCAAAATTGGGGGAAACGCTTCAACTAATCCTAATTCTTGAAACTTATTGCGTAAAGGATAAACAGGTTCATCTTCTGTACCACCAGATTCTAATAAACCTATTGCCTGCTTCTGATGCACAGCGACCAAAATAGTACTTAAAGCAGCTTGAGCCGTCGCTGAAGACTGGGGTGGCATGGCAATTACTATACCAGAAGCTTGAGCTACTAATTCTCTAACTTCTTGTGGTTCAGCACTATTGAGGTCTATCAATTCTACCGCTACACCTGTTTTAGTACATCCATGCCCCAATGTATAAGCTAAATGTTCACTATAGCCGTAATCTCCTGCATAAAACAAAGCAACTAACGTCTCTGTCTTAGCTTGTTCTAAACTCCAGGTTTGATACTTTCCTAACCATTCGGAAATATGATGCTGTAATAGAGGCCCGTGTCCTGTAGCTACCGTATTTATTTCTAAGTTTTCAATGCGTTTTAAAGCTGCTAAGACAGACCGTGCATTTGGCCCCATGAGACAGTCATAGTAATATTGAAAATCTTCTTCGATGGCGTAGAAGTTTTCATCATAGGTATGATCATCGCAATAGTGCATTCCAAACACGTCACAGGTGTAGAGAATACCTGTTTTGCGATCGTAGGTCAAAATCGTGTCAGGCCAGTGTAAATTAGGTGCAGATATAAATTCTAATTCGTGCCCATTACCTAAATCTAAACGCTCTCCACTTTTCACCAGCAACGATTTAAATGGCTGATGCACCATATTCTCTAGAAACTGAATCGCCACCTTAGCACCAACAACAGTGATTGAAGGAGCTAGCAGCAAAATATCCTTAACTAAACCACTATGGTCTGGTTCCGTGTGGCTAATAATTAAATAGTCTATTTTATGCGGATCAACTAATCCTGCCGCTATTTCAAGATATAATTCCTCAAATTTGCGATGTGAGGTGTCAACTAAAGCAATTTTTTCACCTTGAATTAAGAAAGAATTATATGTCGTTCCGTTCCGTAAACCAAATTCAATATCAAACCGCTCTCTATCCCAATCGAGACAGCGAATAGCAGTTGTTTCAGGAGCAATTTCTACCGTTTGCACGGTCAAACGTCCTACATTAATGGCTTGAGCATGTTCTGTAAGCGTTACCATTGATTTTTACCTAAAAAATTATTATTGGATAGACATTAAGTATTGTTATTCCTATATTGGACTGAAAATCTTAATTGGTAAAATGCCAATTTCTAAAGTTGTTGATTAGTAATATTTATCTTTTTTTTATATTGAATTAGCATTGAAATCAATCAATACTAATCATTAGTTTTGATACTGCATTATAAATATATAAGTAGACCAATCAAAATAAATACTTGAAACAAACTAGACAGGGGGCAGGAGCCTCATGCAATAGTTATTTAACACGTAGACTGCACCCTTAGCATTTGCTGTTGCTGTCGAAAGCAAATACTCGCACACCAGGACTGTTGTTGAAACTGTTGTCTATCTTTTTTGGGAAAGCGATCGCATCGCGCCATAACCAAAAGAGTAAAAATCCCCGCGCTCAAGACGGGGAAATATGGCTTACTCTAAGCAGTAAATTAATACAAACGTACTATAAGTATTGCTCAAGGCAAGCGGTCGCCCTGGTCAAGTAGAGGATGGGGAGACAAGGGGAGAAAACTATAAATACATCTTGCCCTTTCCAGTTACCCTTGCCCTCTTCTGGCCAACTAAGACACTTTTGGTTGCTGCCATAGGATGAGGTTGAATTTAGAACAATAGCAAGTCCCATTACTAATTTCTGGTTCGTGTTCAGCTATCCAGTCATAAATTTTTGCCGCTTTTACTAATGCCACTTGTTCTGAACGATAAAGCTGAGGGGTAGGACAGAAGGCTTGACCATTGATATGTATAGCTGCAATCTGCCAATAGTCGCTGTCTTCACCCTCTGGTAAAACTTCTAAAAATCCGCTATTGTAAGGCTCGATTATTCCTATGTTCATCTACAACCATCGAACTTTAAACGAAAGCCACAACATTAGATGCCAGCTATTCAAGTGAGGACAAGCTGGTATCACGAGGGAATACCATAGCAACCCCCACTAATGATTTTGTGTTCGTACTCAATGGAAATCTGAATTATTGGTCACTTTTTGGCTAATTGTCGCAGTATGGTCAAATACCTTCACTAGTTCAAGAGATAACTTTTAGCAGAAGTTCGTTAAGCACGTACAATAATGGTCGGTTGTTACACACACCAGTCTGATTGTTATTAGCCAGAATGTAGTGTAGTGGTGCAATGTATTGCACTGTTACAAAAGCTAAATACAGAGGTAAACTATGTTTCCTTTTTGGGCTAATCCCTGTTATGGAAGCGAACCCATTTCGCACAAAGCTAGCTTAGAGCGGAAATTAAAATTCTTGATTTGGATGCGAGATGATTTAGAGTCCAAACTGGCTGGCATTAATGCTTCTATTGATACCATTCGGCAGCAAATAGAACGCTCAAACTCAGCTGCTTCTTAGTTCTTGCAGACATTTGTACTGAAGCCGAGTGTAATTCCTTTGTGACTAGGCACTGTAAATGGGCTGCAACAAAGCCGTGTTGTAGGTCTTTGTACAGCGCTCTGTCACAAAGGGACATACACTGGGGTGTTGAGAATATCTAAAGTTGTCGCAAAAGCGCTGTGAGGATAAAGTTGTAAAAATCTGTGTGGATGGCAGCTGCGGTTTTACCAGAGATCGGTGTACTAAGTTGTATGCTGTTTTACCCCTTACAGTTAAGTTGATGTTTTAAAGTGGGAAATAGTTTGATAAAATCCGCTTGTTAGTAAAGCAATGAAAGTGTTAGGGTTAGTTCTGCCTGCCTTGTTTATGTTGACCACGCCTGCGCTCGCAGTTGAGTTCAAAGGGCAGAATATCGATGGAGAAAAGCTGCCTGCAAAAGCTTACTATTATGCCACTGGTGGGGTCTATAACGTTCAAGTACGCTTTCACAACAGACGAGCAACGCTCTACTTTGCTGATGGAAACCAAACAACCATCCAATTGAACCAACAGGTTATAACTGACTCAAAAAATATTGAAGGTTTTGGAAAATTAGGGCAATTGCCAATAAATAGAATATTCAGTGTTGGGTTGGTATATAACAATGATTCGATGGGCAATAGTAGTCAATTGCAACAGTCAAATCCGCTTGAAGGTTTCTGGAGAATTAGTTTAGACTAAAGGCTCACTCAAGTGAGAACCGTTATATATTCGCCCAATACTTTTAAAACATCCTCTAAGGAGGGTTGGGGGGATCTTGCGGAATCGAATACCACTCACTAACTGAACCGTATTGTATTATAGAGTGCGACCGAAAGGGCAATCGCCCCTATTATTAGAGGAAAACATAGCGATCGCAATATCATAGACAATTGCTACAAGAGAGCTTGGTCATGTCATAACCAAGCTCTTAGCTATCTCATATGATATCCGGCAAATCACCCTGAATATGTCATTGCGAGTGGAACGAAGTGAAACGACGCAATCGCAAAGTTTTTGGGATTGCTTCCCTTCGATCGCAATGACGGTTATTTAAACGGACATGATATCAATCAATCATTGAAGGTAAAGTAGTTTCACACTATGCAGCAGGTTGCTCTAGATTAACTTTATTCCTCTTGAAAGGCTTTGTAACAAAAGAGGCGTTTTCAGGTACAATGCCTCACATATAGCATCTGTCCTAACGGGAGCGTGATGATGTCACAGGTTGTTGGCGATTGTTGAGTATTATTAGGTGATGGTTGTAATTGCCCGACCTAAATTGATTTGCAGCTTATCTAAAGACTGTTGACTTTGAATAATACCAATCAACTGCTCAGAACCATTACCATCAAAACGGTCAGCATCAAAAAATATGCCTAGACCAGAAACACCATTAGGTAGTTTGACATCTTCTAGCTTATATTCTATGGCTCCTTTAAGCTGAATCACATCTTTACCTGGCTCAAAGTCAGCAATCAAGGCATAGCTTGGTGGGGGTTCATTAGGAGGTGGTGCAATGATGAATCGAATCTGACTATCATCATAATAAACTTTAAAAGGATCTCCGAGAACGAAGGTATCTCTGCCCGCACCGCCAATCAGTGTATCCCGCTCTAACTGACCTGGTTGGTCATCCAAAGGATTTATACCAATGAGGATATCATCACCCTTACCACCATCTAAAATGTCATTGCCATTTCCGGCAATTAGTAAGTCTTTGCCGCCAAAGCCGTTGAGGTAATTGTCATTTGGAGTTCCAAATAGGAAATTATCTCCCTCATTGCCATTGATAATTGTCATGTCAATTTATCCTGGTTGAATATCAAATTTCGCAGATGCTTAACAGCTAATCATTTATATTTTTCCTAATCAAAAGCTGATAGAGTAAGCTTTTTAAATTAGATTACTTGGTTGAGTTATGATGTTATCCTCCAATAATCGGTAGATTCAGACTTACATATAGCAATAGTCTTGCACTTATGATAATAGGTAAAGTCATCTCAATTCATTTCATTTCAATAATTTAAAATATTTATTAATTCAGTTATTAAATAAATTTTGTATTTTGATTAAAATTGCTTAAATGCCTAACTGTAAAAAGGATTTGTTGCATGGGTTTAACTGCTCATATACACCCAATTTCCAATGCCACAGAAGAACTAAGCTGTCGCTAAGAAATTCACTCAGGTAAAGAACTTGTGTAAAGCTATAGGCATAGGAGTGAAATATTCTGATCCGTGTTAGTTCTTACCCATTTAGGTACAAATATGCCTTCAATTACTTACAATCGCACCGACAGCCAGCAGCCGCAAAATGTCATTATTAAAGGTTATGTTATCCGTCCAGGATTACATATTCTCAGCCATGAGCAGATCAAGTTAGTCCGCGAACAAATACAGCACAATTCTCAGCTTGAATATTTTGTCAGTCAAGGTGTCATTAAGTTGAGTGGCTAATCAGCTCTTGGGGCAAGTTGATTGTATCTGCATCTGATAACTATCAAGCTGATTGCATTTTTACTTTTGAGGATACTGGCGCTGCTCCCACAGATGCAATTACCCATTTGTGGGTAAACTATCACATCCAGATCAGAATGGCACGAAGAGCGCGCGTTATTTGCTAAGGCAAGCGGGGGGTGCCTTGGTGCAGGTGGAGACAAAGAAATAAGTGTATTTTAGAGTGTCGCAGTAGTAACAGATACTAATAATTTTTCTTTACTCCCCCAGCCTCAAGAGCTTCCCCTGCTCAAGAACAGCTTATCTTCGTGACATTCAGAATTCCTCTTTTCTCCCCCAGCCTCAAGAGCTTCAACTGCCCTCCTTTTTGGTCATGCTCCTATTAGCTTGCCAAAGGAAAAGTAGCTGCCAATGTCCAACCAAAGAACATCGCACTGCCAATTGCATAGCTAAAAGGTTCATTGAGTAAGCCAGCAGCAAATGAGAAAATTACCATCATGACGGGGAATAATGGTAGCAAAAGTGAAATAAAACTGAGTTGAGGCAATAGGTAAAGTACCAAAATAAAACCTCCAACTAATACCGTGCTTTGTCCGAACCACCACACAATTCGTTTTCCTAGCCCAAGGCTTTGTTGTGCCACTCCCGATGCTAAAAACCAAGGAAAACAAGCTAGCGCCAACAGGGGAAATAACTTTAGACGTAGTGGAATTAACCACCACTCCAACCACACCACCTGTGCCATTGCTCCAAAAGCAACCCATAACACCACAAACAGCGCTATACCAATCCAAACGGCTCGTAGTTTGGGAATTGCCAACCGTGACATGATTACTAGCCAAGCTAAACCTGCTATACCAAACCAAATACTCACCGCCCCGCCTACCAGCACTCCACCCAAGCTAGCAATATCAGCGATGCGATTTACCAATATCAGCGCGCCACTGGCCACAAACGGAGTTAGGAATAAACCTGCCCAGCTTCTTAACTGCCCTATCTTGCGTGCGGTCGAAGAAACAGCCAAAACCGGAGCAATTGCACCAAGTACAGCCAACCACCCCAACAAGTGCAAACCATACCAAATCATGCGGCGGTCAACATAGTCGCTTTGACGCTGCACCCCAAAAGTAGCATCAAGCCAATTTCTAGCAACTTGGTGGCTCTGATTGCGAAACAAAATTGTAATGTGTTCGGCATTGGAGATAATAACGAGATCCCGCCCCTTGCCATCAGCTAAATTCTGATTTTCTCCACCTGCTTGTTGTAGTAACCGTTGTGCATTTGCAATAAACCTACCTTCCCAACTGCCTGCTTGCAATTGCAGGTTTCGAGGTGCATTTGTTGTCACTAATGCACCTGTAGGCGATACTGCCACAGTCGCAGCATAGCGATTAACATCACCAATAGCAGCCGTCATGACTGCACCACTCCCCATTGAGTGACCTAAAGTAGCTAAACGCGATGTGTCTACCTCTGGTTGTGCCACCAGTGCTGCATAAGCAATATCCAGATTTTTTTGTAGCGAATTTGTCTTTAAAGGCTTGCCATTAGATGCATGACTATCAAAATCCCATAGCATCACCGCGTAACCTGCATGGGCCAAGACATGTGCATAGCCAAGCATCAACTGCTTAGAACCTGCATAACCATGCGCTACTAGAACACTAGGTAATTTTAATGCATTTTCTGGCACTACGTACAATAGTGGTACTCCCTCTCGCTCCAGTTGGCGCACTACTAAGCCAGCCTGCGCCGACACCACACCCCACCAAGAAAGGGCAATCAGCAACAGTGCAAAAACTAGCACCAGCAAACGCTTCTTACTCATTAAAGTTCAAAGATAGTTGATTATTGGATCATGTCTAATTCTGCACTTAGCAAGCTAGATATATATCTTTGCAGCTAAAAACCATATGACCTGTACTTAATTTGAAAGACCAAGATGTAGCATACTATGTATTTACATTTAGCAATCATCTAACAATTGATAGAAATATTTGGCTCTAATGAGATTTGGATCTTGAGTGATTTTTAAATGCTACCGTCACTCAGCCTCAAGCTCGTTAGCGATCGCTAGACGCTTAAGAGCAAAAAAAAACCCCGGCGAAACTAACCGAGGTAATTAGGAGAAGTCCACATGGCAATGAGCGTAATATGAAGATAAAACTATTAAAAGTTGAGAAGTGGTATTTTTGATTTATTATTCAACATTCAAAACAAATAATGTAGATATTGCAGCGTAACCAGCAAAAAAGATAACGGCAGCAAGCATATAAATCCCCTCTTCTAACCAGATTAATAATTAACAATTGATACTTTAAATATATGGCCAGTGCTAAATGCAAACATCTACTTAAAAGACTATTTTATGAAGTAAGCCTTGGTTAAAAATGCTGAAAAATAGCTAGAGCGAATTATATCTAGAGAATTACATTAAATGGCATTAACGCCACTAGTTTAAGCAATGCCTCTAGAAGACCGATTCATTAATCGAGGAACAAAATGAGCAAGCACTATTAATCGAAGGATTGTCGATTAGTTCCTTCAATGCTTCAGTACCTCCAGCCTTCAATGCACCAATTACTCGTGCTTTCAAAGTTGGGTTATTCTTATATAAACGAAGCGGGCGATCGCCCCCTGAAGTGCAAGTGGAAGCTTAGGTATTCAAAGGACTGAGATTGCTGGGTTTGTTCACTCAATCTAGTCTAAGAGGTGGCTTAATTGCACTAAAAGGAGAGTGACGATGCAAAAAGTAGCTGTGTTTGGCAATGCTGGAGGCGGTAAATCAACTCTCAGCAAGAGATTATCCCAAATCACTGGTTTGCCACTTCACGTCTTGGACAAGATTAAATATCAATCAGGGGGCACAGAGGTTCCCCATGAAGAATATAAGCGTGCCCATCAGCAAATTTTAGTTACTGACCGATGGATTATTGACGGGTTTGGTTGCATGGAAACCCTCTGGCTACGACTGAACGAGGCTGATACTCTGGTTTATATCGATCTACCGCTATATGTGCATGGATGGTGGGTAACTAAACGATTCATTACAGGTTACTTTAAACCGCCAGAAGGCTGGCCCCAAAACAGTCCAATATTGAGGAGTTCGCTTAGTAGCTACCGCGTGCTTTGGTTATGTCACAAATATTTGACTCCAAAATATCGTGAGTATATCGAGCAGGCTCAAAGCATCAAAAGTGTTTATCACATTCGCTCAACTAAACAGATTTCGCAATTTATTGAATTAATTGAAAATCAAACTAACTTTAAAGATGATGCATCAGCCTAAAGTTCCCAATCACCCGCAAGAGACAACAAAAGAACGCTCAGGATATAATCTTTCGACGGTTGGCGATTGGGATTGTTATATCAAGTCCGGCTAATTAGTTATAATTCCCGAATCTATGCAGATGAGCAACAAAAACCCTTCTTTTGTGCCCCTCTGCCCAACGGCAGTTGCTCCTGGGGGTTTCCCGGCTTGAAGCAAGTTGCGTGGAAACCACCAAGTCCGGACTGCCGACGCTCCTACGTCGCTACCGCTACGCTAACACCGCACTGCCTCCTCTGCTAGTTTAGCTATTGATTTGATGACCTCAAAGCTAATTTTTATTTTTGAGTTTTGGCTTTTCAATCCCTGTCGCTGAACTTATTCCTATTTGGTTATTATTTTTCTCAACGACTTTGGGCTTAATTGTTACCTTAATAGGTTCATTCCCAGACTTTTGTCGTCTACTTGCTAACTTACTTTTAAGCACTTGGGCCTTGTCTTTCTTGCCTGCCTTCAAATACTTTGGCGGCTCATCTTGTGGTAGTGCTAGCAACGAATCGAAACCAAAAACGTCTCTACCGGGAATAAACCTTGCTTTAATACTTACAAATTTCGCTTTTCCTTGTTCTTCTTTCGATATTTTAGGATTAAACCTAAAGGGATTTACAGGTGCATCTGTCCATATCAAAGGGATATGAGAAGCTTTCATAAAATTAACCTTATTAGCTAGTTCAGCCTGCTTAATGTACTCCAAACGTTCATTGCTGAAGTTTTTCATTACCGTAATGCACGGAGTACGGCAAACTGGGATGAATTGCCATAAGCCGGATAGTTTAAATTCCAAGTTGTTTAATTGCTTAGAGATTGAATTCTCTACATTTTCTTTCTCAAATGCAACCAATTGGAAGGCTATATTATGTTGCTGCTCTTTGCCTGGATAGTGCGTAATTTTGGGGTAAACAATCAATTTCTGTCTACTAATTCCTGTAGATTCTATTTGCTTTCTTAAACCATTAAAAGATGCTGATTTGCTCCATGATGAGCCATTGGGGAATAGGTTGTACTGGTACTGCCCAATGGTGATGTTTGCAATATATTTATTTCTCTGTTCTTCAAATATGAAGGTAACGTCACCTGTGATAACGCCAACGGCTTGAAATATCCCTGTGGGTGTTTCCTGCTCCCTTTGTGTTTCTGTTTGTTCAGTATTCATTTTGATAAAATCCTTAATAATTTAGTTTAAAACCTTTTGCAGCGCTGGCTTTGCTTGCATCAGTTTAAATTGGAGTATTGCATTTTTGGCTATCAACCCAATAATAAAACCTGAATAAATTGGTCAACAGGTGTTTTGCTCATCACCTAACTCTCCTTTTAATTGCTTTGCTAGAGTTGATTGATGGAGACTCTATGCAACCGAATTAACCATCTATGGATTCTCGCATTCAATTTGAGATTATGTTTTAGACAGTAAGGAAATAGCTCGCACTAAGGCTGAGGTTGGTAGAGCCTTGAATGATCGCAATGAGTTCAGGATTAGTTTCATTCACGAATAAGGCTGTACCTGCAACTAAACCAGTTGGCACTGCTCCCAAGCTATAGCTAGATTTGGAGCCGGATAATTCAAGCATGTCTTCTAAAATATTGAAATCAGCAATTACAGCATAGTCACCCAGTCCGGAAGTACTAGTATTAGTATCGCTGTAGAAGAGACCAGAAGTAGTACCTAGCGCAAAGCGATCGCTGCCAGTGCCTCCAGTCAAGCGGTCAACTTCACCAACACCTGTTGTTGCTGCATCTGCTCCTGTGAGCATGTCGCTACCTTCATCTCCAAACAAGCGATCGCTGCCAGTGCCTCCGAAGGCAGAATCATTCCCACGCCCACCATAGAGAAGATCGTTACCGTTATCTCCAAACAGAAAATCATTAGCATCGCCACCTGTAATGTAGTCGTTTCCAGCATCACCACCGATGGTATCATTAGCTGCACCACCCGCCTGGGTATCATTGTTGGCAGTACCTGAGAGATTAAGAGCAACAATAGCCTTATTGTTTTTAGTGCTGGCATCGTTGTACCCAGTAAACCCAGCATTGACTACTGTGTTCAAGTTCAACAGAGCGCCATTGGACTGGGTAAAGCTATTGCCTTGAAGTAATTCTGTATAGAGGATATGGGCATAACTATGATTGCCAGCAAAATTCCACTGTCCAGGCTGGAATAAGTCATTCCAGTTGGCAAAGACATCTAAGCTAGCCAAGCGAGCATCATAACCGAGAGCTTTGCTAGTATGTAAAGATACAACGCGAGTAGCATCACTTGGATCTAAACGAGCGCTTGCGGCTTTGCCTTCAAACTCAGGCCCTGCTGGATCTAGTCCTACTATTTGAGCAATAGAAAGCCCAGTAACTTCACGGTAGGCAGAGCCTGCCGTACCAGCAATGTGCGCTCCTAAACTATGTCCAAGCAGGTTAGTGTAAGTCGGATCTACACCATTATTTATTAAGTAGGTAGCCAACTGATTACCAACATCGCGTGTTCGGGCGGCGGCAGTAGGATACCACAACGAACTAGCCCCTGACTCCCAATCTACGAGAATGATATTAGCATTAGACTCACGCTGTCGAATGGTTTGGGCTATGTTTCCCATCCAGTCAGCAGCTTTGTAGTTATTACCTGCATTGCCACCAGTGCTTTGATAGCCATGAATAACAACATAAGTCGGTGCCTCAGAAATAATACGCCCAGAACGATTGATAGAACCGTTACCCCAAACATTAAAGTTGACTTGAACCATCTGAAAAATCCTATAATTCTTTCGTTGATTTTTAACCTTGGTTTCGGTCAGGATTAATTTAGATGCGACCGTCCTGGGGAGGTCGCAAGGTCGAGAGGTTGCTTAATTTATATAGTAAACTGTTGAAGAAATTGTTACACCCAAGTAGTTATATCAATAAAGAAATGTATGCAAGTAGCTAAAATAATTGAGACTTATGATCGCGGAGCAGTAGATTATGAGTCGATTATGCGGCGTTACTGGGATATTAATCGCCAGCCGTTGATTGCTTCTTTGCAGCTTAAATTAGGACAAACTGTGCTTGATGCTGCCGTAGGAACAGGCCTTAATCTTTCAGCCTACCCTGAAGGGGTAAAAGTTGTAGGCGTTGATCTATCGCATAAAATGCTCGATGAAGCCCGTAAAAAGCGTGTATCCGCAGATATCATCTTCAAACAAATGGATATTCAAAACCTTGGTTTTCCTGAAAATAGCTTTGATGCCGCAGCATCAGGCTATACCCTTTGTGTTGTTGCTGATCCCGTCGGTGCTCTTGAAGAGATTTTACGCGTGACTAAACCTGGTGCATTAATTGCTATTCTTGATTACTGCAAATCACGAGACCCGGAGATTGAGAAGTGGCAGGAGCTAATATCTGATGCAGCTTTAGAATTAGGCTTCCCAACTGGCAAGATTAAGTGGAATGCGTTGATGGATTACGACGAATTAATCTACAATAGTCGGCTTCCAATTGAGGTGCTTCTGGACGAGCGCATAGAAAGCCCAAACCCATTTTTATGTGGTTGTCAATTACTGTTGAAAAACTCGAAAGCATAACTTCACAATCACCCTCAAAGATCTAACTGTTAAATCTCTTTTTACCAGCCCAGCACCTATTTTTGCAACACATCACAAATACAGGCTTCATTACTTGAGTTAGGGTAGTAGCCTTTTATAAGGAATTAAACCTGCAAATGTATAAGTCACCTGCTCTGCTAACGGCTTATTCCTATTCATCAGCCAGATTAATAACTTATTTATAAATGAAAATTTTCTCAAAGACTTTATCTGTAAACCAGCATCGAGGTCTGGCTCAAAGTAGAGCTGATAAAGACGCTGCCAATTTTCAGATGCTAATTCTGGACTAGTACTCATATTAATCGCTTGCGTCACGTATAAGCCGCTGAGAATAGCATTTGCGATCCCTTCACCAGTCAAAGGATCTGTCAGATTTGCAGCATCACCAATTTTGAAAACCTTGCCATAGCTGACTGTGTTAGCTCGTTTTGCGGTGGCTAAGGGATAAGCTTTAGGTTTTTGCTGACTAACTACTAGGCTTAAGAGTTGTTTTGTAGCCTGATTACGCTGCACAAATTCATTGAAAAGCCGAATAATGTTTGTGTTGTTCTTTTGATATTCATCTAGCCACACTCCCACACCAACATTGAGCTTGACTAATTCTGAGTCTACCGCTACGGGAAATATCCAACCATATCCATTAACGCCAAGAGCTTTATCAAAGTAAATTTGAGCTTTTGAGAGATAGGTTTTTGGAAAATCTGCCACTCTTATATTCCAGTAAGCTCTAATTGCGATCGCATTGGCTTCTCCTGCATAAACACCGCGTGCATCAATTATGTAATCAAAATCACTATGAAGTTCTTGGTGATAGCGTTCAATGTCGGTAATCCTCTGCGTTCGAGCTACACACCCTGCATTGATTGCTTTTTGATAAAGAAGATTGTCGAATACAAATCTAGGTATGCAATAGCCTTTAAGCTGAGTGGGACACATATGGCTAATCTCGTTTGAAACTCCAAGCACAAACCCATCGATTTGAGCGTACTCAGAGGCTAAACGTTTGATGTCCTGTGGATATATCCCCATTGTGGATAATGCTTGAACTGATTCAAGGCTGACTCCATCTCCACAAATTTTATCTCTAGGAAAGCAGTCCTTATCTATAAGCATGACTTGATGCCCACTTTTAGCCAAGTGATAACCTGCGGAACATCCTGCTGGCCCTGCCCCAAGGACTACAATTTTAGACATTATCAAATTATCCTTATCTAACTAGAATTTGTTTTTATTCATGAACATTTCTTAAAAAGGATACCAACCATTTTACAGACTCATGAATTGCTTTCTTATTTTTTAGACAAGTAAGAGATAACAGACTTATATTGAGCTTTCAGATGATGAATATGCTTGCTTATCTCTAGCTAATGCCTAGTTAGTTATATCTTTTAGTATATAAGACTACTTATGCTAAGATTTTTCGAGACCGAATCCGAGCCATAATCATCACATTCCAGAGAAAAAAGAGTGATGAACCGCCACATAAACGCAGAATTTGCTTTGCAGTTTTTTTGACATTTTTCTGTTCATTGACTTTTTCATCAGCCAGATAAACACCTAATAAAGCTCGATTAATCATTCGATGAAAGTGCTTATGTGGTAAACGAGAAACAGCTTGATCAGCCTGTTTAAGAAAATAAGCAAACCGTTCGCTTATTTCTTGTTCATTATTATAGTAAGCACAGAAATTTAAATCTCCACCTATGCGGTCTTCTTCTTGATCGATAAAATAGTCAAGTAGGATATGAAGCCCTTGAACCCAAGGAAAGTAGCTGTTTTTAACTTTTGTAGCTAATTCTTCAGAGCAATCTGGATCGCTTGCACAGGCCACAAGGCAAAAAATTCCTAATGTTGAGCCAGTAGAAGCTGAAAATTCATACCACTTCATTTGAGGAATTTGGTTACGATGTCTTTCAAACCATGCTTTTAATCGAGGAACTCGCTCCTTGACTTGGACGTGTTTATGAACTTGTAAATCACAATAATAATCAGCCAGATGATATAAACTAGGGGCAATTATTTGATAGGATGGTAGCTGCCTTAATACATTTTGACAAGTTTTTACTAGTTCCATCAAATAGCCGCCATCGTCTTGCTCTTGACGAAATTGGTAGTAATTAATGCATTTAGCACTAGGTGTCAAAGCATCTAAACAAGCTTGATGCAGAGTACGGAAATCTTTCGGATCTAAGGAAGTACTGCGATCGCATAGGTTATCTAAATAATCACTAATTGTTTGATAAGCAACAATAAAGCAGATTACTTGCTCAATTTCTTGAGCAAGTAATCCATAGATAGAACCACCTTCGCAATGAAATGTTTTACTTTTTATACTTAATAAAGCCTGTTTACGTAATTCAGGATTAGGAATTTTTTCAGCTTTTTTCTTCCAGAATTCTAAATGTTTACGAACTTGTGGAAGAACATCACAATACATTCTCAGTATCAGCATCCCAGAACTATATGGAACTTGCACTAAGGAAGCTTTTTGGAGAGAATCTTTGATATTTTTATTAGGATTATGATACTTATTTCTGAGCATCATTATTATTTATTTATATTTATTTTTAACTGCTCTTTTAGATTAAATTTGAAAAAAATAAATATCATCTATCCTTTGAAACAGGTCGGATTAAAATGCTATCTATAGGGCTAATAGCTGACGTTACTGGTGTTGAAGCTCCAGAATTGTCTGAGCAGGAGCTATTCGTGAGAATTTAAGATTACACACCAATTGTCAATAAGCAATAGGACTCAAAATATTATTAAAAATGAGGAGGGATTGAACGGCTGTTTCTACCGTTTGTGGCACTGCAACAGTTAGCGGAAGTTTATTTTGCTCAAGATTAATACAACTGTGATGCAAATAGCTTTAGATGTTTTTGCTACTCAAATCAATTCCCGTAAAGACAAGTTAATTATCTGCTTGTAGACCAAGCGGGTTGGTATACAACTCGTCAACAATGGGAAGTAGTGTCGCTACAGGGGTCAATCTACTGCCAAAGTATTAAGGAAATTTGGCGAAATCATTTAGGAGGCTCAATCTATAGCACATAGCTACTTGTGAGGAGCCGCTATTCCCTGATCACTAACCCCCACTTTACTAAAGGTGGGGGTTGTTAAATTTACGCCTTGGTTACTAGAGCGAAGTCCCAAGTGTAAAGTCCTATTTTTTCCGGCACTTTTGAGAATCTCCCTGTCCGATAACCCCGCGATAATTCCTTAAGCACCTTGTCTTTTATCTGTTTAAATTGCTGAGGATCAAGTTCTCCATATAGTCCGTTGATCACTTCGGCAATACTGAAAACTTTTCCCGGATTTTGTTGTAATAAAGAGGTAATCGCATCAATCAACAATTTACCCTCAAATGCTTTGACCATTGGGATGATTTCAGTTTTGCTAACTGCGGAATAATTCTGATTTTTGTGTTTGCCTTGCCCAAATGAATCATGAGTACGAGTTGCGTTTAGTAAACTTAAATTCAGAGTATAACAGCCAGGTTTGCCAGGAACAATTGACCATTTATTGCTTTGTTTGCCATGAGTGAGTGACGATTGAACTCTTCCTTTAACTACTTTCAAAATATCAGGCTTTAACTCCCCATAAAGCGATCGCACGATAAAATCTATATGACATACAGTTCCAATATGTTTTTGCAATAGCTTTTTGATGGCTTCGGTGCGATTTAGAGTTTGATACTCGTTTAGCATCGGAATCTCCGGCCACTGGAGCAAGTTCTCTGGAGTTTCTGATGGTGGCTCTATAACACCAGATGTTGTTGACGATGTTGTTGACGCTGGTGGCTCGTCGCTGTCTTGAGATGCAGAAAATGAATTATCTATCTCTAAATCGTTTATTTCGGGAAGTTCAGAGTCGATAGACTCTACTAAGTCGACTTCCTTAAAGGACAAGTTTTCCTCGTCAGCAACGGTTAGTCTCTCACCAATCACCTCATCTGTTGACAGGTTGCTATTGGCATTTGAGTTAGAAGACCAGTTAGATAGTAATGCTTCTACATGATTAAGATTTGCTCTTGCTTGCCTATGTAAGTTTTCATACTTTTCTACCAGGCGAGCATAGTATTCTCGTAATTCCAACAGTGGAGAAAGGAAGGTTTGAGGAGGAGAATTTAATTGCAAGTGAGTATTCCTAAAATTTCAAATTAACTTAAGTCGCTAGCACTTTTAAGTAGCGTCGCATGTGTATTGTCGATGCTGGCGAGATTTAACCTCATCCAATATCTCTAGTTGCTAGATAATACATATACCAAATTATTTGAGTTGATGTTTAAATTCCCAACTCAAAATTTGATAGCTGATAACTGTTTTAACTTATCTCAAGTGGGTTGGTGCTTTCTTAGCTTGTCGTTAGACATCGTTTGTAACGCTGTTGCTTGTCAGTCCAGTACAAGCTATTGCGCTTGGTCACCGAGCAATCCGATTTGATTCCTGAACCGCTCATAGAGACAGGGGACGGAGAACGATTAACAGGGAAATAGGAATAAAGATGTACTCAGTTTTTTCCTCGGTGGTAGTGAAAACTTCTTTGGTGGTTGTGGCGGACGACTTCACCGCTAATAAATGGTGTGGGCTACTTGCCTAAGAGGATGTCTGAGAAGTATTAAATATTTCGTTTGATCCCCCCTAGCCCCCCTTGGAAAGGGGGGAAATATATCAAAGTCCCCCTTGGAAAGGGGGATTTAGGGGGATCAATAAGTGTTTAAAATCACAGCCAACTACTTTTCAAACAACCTCTTCTAGACAGAACCTATGTTGGTTGATTAAGTAGTCTAGCGAAGTAATTTAACGTTGCTGGATGAGATGTAATTAATTCTTGTGTTGTTAATTCTCTTTCAGATAAATCAATGGTGAAATTTTGATGTATTTCTAAATTTTCTTGCCAAGTCAATTCTTCAATTCCCAGTAATTTGGCTAAAGCATTAGTTGTTGCTGGATAATTAAACAGTAATTCTCTAACTTTTAACTCATTTTCGCTGAGTGTTGGTGCAGCCTCAACTGAGTTGACCTGTTCTTTAATCTCAGGTTGCGGCTTTGACCATGAAGGAACCCAGTTATTAAAACTAGCCAAATTATTTGGAAAACTACTGGCCGCTTCTTTAATTAATCCTTGCAAAATTTGGGCGTGGGGACGCAGTTTGAGAATTAGGCTTGGCAACCAAGGTAATAAAATTTTGTCGGGAACTGTAGCGAATAATTTGCTTAAAAGTTCGACAACAAATTTACTAATTCGTGGTGCAAATGTGAGAGATAAAATAAAACCATTTAAGTATTCGGGGAAAGATGTAATTAACATTTCATTGCTAATCACCCCATCAAAAAATTCGCGGATTTCTTCTAGTTTTCGCAGTGTTAGCAACCATTCTGTTGTCCACAATAAACCAATTTTGGCGGGGTCGTCTAAACTTTGGCTTGATTGTTTGGCTCCGATTAATAGTTGACTGCGGTTGCAACCTAGAGATAATGCCAAACTTTCCAGTGTAAAAATAAAATTCAACATCCCAGCAATTTGTTCGGGAGTTGTTCCCCTATCAGCGAAGGCTTGGGGTAGTAATGTCGCGTAATGCCCGTAACCTGTAGTAACAAAACGTTCTATCCATTCAGGTAAGCCTGTGAGTGTGGTGCGGTAATAATGTACTAACCGACGGACGCGCTCAAATACTTGTGGTGCATCACTTACACCAGTTTCCTGTTTGAGGAGAGAAATTGCGTGTTCTCCGAGTTCTTGCGTTAGTCGGAGACTGCGAGCGTATAAAATGCTATCTTCTGTAGCTTTGAGAACGTCGCTGGTTTGTGCTTGGGGAGAAAACGCCAACTGCTTGAGACGCTGTTCTATAACTTGCTCGATACTCACACCTTCGTAACCGAGCATAATAATATCGCGCTGGTATTTACCGATGCGAATTTCCCAAGATTCTTGAATTGGTTTTGAGCCGAGGCTGCGATCGCCCATAATTGGTTTAACAATGCGATCGCTTAACAAATAATGCAATCGCCACAGCACATCCGAACAGGGTAAAAGTTCCGGTTGCTGTTTAAAATCCATTAAGGCGCGTTGGTTGGTTTGTGCAAGTAAATTAACTCCCAGTGGTTGCAGCCTATCGTAAACATCTTGGGCTAAGGGAGGTAAAGAAGCATAACCAACCGTACCAATGCGATCGCCTCCGAGTAAAATTTGGCAAAGTTGGTAAATATTGCGTTTTTTCGGAGTACGGTCTTTTTCGAGACAAGTTATTGCTGCATCTTGGAAGTCGTAGGGTGTGGGGTACATCCGGTTTCGCATCCCAGCTAGCAGCATTGAGGTTTGGTAGATAGCTATCGAGTCGGCGGTACTAGCTAAATAGGCATTTTTCCGCGCTAATCCTACAATATCAGCACACCACTGCAACAATTGTTCTGTGTCTGCGGCGGCTAATTCTGGGGGACGAGTTAAAAAGCTTGTAAGGGTGGAGTTTGTTGCTTTGGCTGCAACTGGATTTTGCTGCTTTTTACTAGCTTTCTCTTCTTTATTTAAAGAAAATCCCTTCAACCCCGTAACCTTGAGATTCTTTTTCCAAGTTGCTTCCGCTAGCGATACCGTACCCGCCGGGTGATGGAATTGGTATTCGATAGCAGCAAAACTAGAAGGAATCAAGCCGTATAACCATTTGGTTTGAGTGCGTTCCGGTATTTCCCAAAGATTATTATTAGTAACGCTGTATTCTGGCACATCGCTAGCTGAATGAGCTGCACCGCAGATATAAATAGCTTCCGACGGTGCAATATTATTCGCCGCCATATGTTTTTTCATGCAAGTCCACATATAGCGTTCGCGCTGGCGGTCGATTTCGATATCGTGGTCACGGGTTCCTAAACGACGCATCAAGCTACCGATGAGGAACATCACCTGGCGGTAGGTTTCGTAATCTGCACCAATGATTGCCGTTTCCACATACTCATCCCACCATTCCGAAAAGTGCCGGGTATTGGAGTTTCGCAGCAAAAAAGTTAAAAATTGGTCAAAAGTAGGAACGAGGCTACCTACTTCCACACCAACCGCCGAACCGTGCATTTTGGCTTCATCGCTGACGGGTTCCTCCGATTCCACAACTTTAGTATCAGGAGGTTCCCACTGGAAGACAAAATCAACCGCCCGGTCTACAAATACTAACTCAGTTTCCGGGTTTTGCAGCGCAAATGCGATCGCTTGATATTCTGCCGAAGCCTCGGTAATCGGCGCAACCACGCTCAACGGCATGATTTTCGGCGAAAAAGTTTCAGATTCGGCAGCGAAAGCTTGCAAAGCTACAGGTAATTTACAATCGCGCAAATTCTCAACTGTATTTTGCAAGTCTTCGCACAGTTCCAAATAAATCACCTTCGGCGGTTTTCCGCGTAACCGTCGCACCATCTGCAAAGCGGAGGATGGCGAATGATGACACACTGGGAAAATTTCTAGCGGTTCGCTGCTGGCCTTTTCTACATCTGCTATCAAAGCCGTCAGCATTTCGCTTAAATGTTGAGCATCGGTAGCAAATTTTTCCGCCGCGTTGAGGAGTTGATCTTGGAGGGCGTGGAATGCGGTTGGTAGGTTAACCATATATTAATTTGTAATACTTCGGCTTCGCTCAGTACAAGTTCGTAATTCGTAATTAGAAACCCGGATATGGTGGGCAATGCCCACCCTACTCCTGATCATCTTCAAGATTGAGAGTCAAAATTATTGACTAAATCTTGCTAATAATTCTTCACGAGATAATTGCAAACACAAAGGCGTAAACTCTTCTGGAGATAACTGTAATAAACTCTCAACAACTCTCATCAATTCTTCGTCTACAGAACCAAACCTGTATTTCAACAAGTTTTCCACAACTTGACGACGCTCTTGCTGCAATCCTTGCTGTAATCCTTGCTGTAATCCTTGTTGTACTCCTTCTTGCACAGCCTGCGCTCTGGCTTCTTCGTAAGCTTGGGTTAAATTCATCATTAACTCCCGATCATCTTCAGTTAATTCTTGCTGAGTCATAACATTGATTCGCCATTTATAAACTATTTCTAAAACATTACGACGCACTAAGTTCTCTGGTGGTAGCGCCACTAATTCTTGCACTGCTTGCTGCTGAACAGTTCCCCTGCCTAGAAGCCTAAACCACAGTGTCTCTTCGGTCACAGGTAACTCGTTAATGGCGATGATTGCTGTTCGCAAACTATCAGATAGAAAATACACCCCAGATAGCCAATTTTTTAACTTTAGTTTAGCGTCAAAACTTGAGAGCAGTCCTGGAGAAACTGAGGGCGATAAAATCCATAACCGTGCTAGATTATCCTCAGCTAAAGTTGCATTTTCTCGCTTGGCTTGGCGTTGAGAATCTGCGATAACTGTTAATAGCTTCAAAAGGCAATTTCGTACTTCTGTCTTGCTGGGTTGATTGCGAAACGGTTCAAGTAAAGCTGTATTCAGCACAGCTATTCTTCCTAGTAATCCCAAGCTTTGTGCTTGTGCTGAAGATGTCGGTGCTGGTGAAAACAACACATCAACTTGTCTAGCCTCATCAATCACTTCCTTATTAACTTCTACCTTCCCCAAGGGTGATAGTAGCTCTTCTAAAAACTGCTTGGCGAACTGATCATGAGGTTTGCGGGTCATATTTGCTGAATTGACTTTAAAGTGATTGACAAAGTATTTGAGAGCTTACGTCGGAGACGTTGCCGTTCGACAAAGTCGTTCCCGAAGGGTAGGCATCGCCTGTTTGTTTTGGATTTCTCATAATATAAATACAGAGTCAGCATCGGAGGCTTTATGTCACTGACAGTTGAAGATTTAGAAAAAATGCAGCAACAGTATCCCGAATATCGCATGGAACTAGTTAAGGGTAATATTATTGTCATGAGTCCATCAGGATACGAATCAGATGAGGTTGCTGCTGAGATGGTGTCCCAATTACGTAACTGGGTTAAACCGCGTAAGCTAGGAAGAATAACAGCTTCTAGCGCTGGTTTTAGATTGCCAAACTCAGATTTGCGCGCACCAGATGCTTCATTTGTCTTAGCCGAACGCTTGCGTCGCAGTCCCAAATCTTTTGCTCAATTGGCTCCTGATTTAACTGTTGAGGTCAAGTCTCCCAGCGATAATTTAGAGGATATCAGAGCTAAGATTCAAGAATTTCTGAGTTTGGGAACTAAAGTCGGAATTTTGCTTAATCCTGATGAGCAAATTGTGGAAGTTTACAATTTGGGAAAAGAGGTAATAGTACTTCACAATGGCGATGTAATAACGGTTCCCGAACTGCTTCCAGGTTGGGAAGTACCAGTTTCAGATTTATGGCCTGTAGAGTTTGATTGACATCAGGATAGCTGTTAACTGATAACCGCTAAAATAATCCCATCGCTTGTTTCCCACCTTCGAGAAAGGCTTCCCATTCACCTTTTTGTTCTTTACTACGCTTTTCCACAACTGCGTGCCAAAACTGATTCATCACCGAAATATCTTCTGGTTGACGGCGTACTAAAGTACCCACCAATGACTTTGCTAACGCACCAGCTTCTAAATTAGTCGCGCCAAAATAGCGACTGTGTAAAATCGCATCTTCTAAAACACCGATTTGTTCTGCTGTGGAAAGCGCCGACTCTAAACGCTGGTCGTCGGAACTAGCAGCCGCACTGGTTTCGCGCAAATCGGCAAAGGTTTGCAATAATACATCCAACAATGTTGGCGGAACATCCACCTCAAAGCCGTGACGGTTCATTAACTCCTTGGTGCGGAAGAGGATAATTTCTTTTTCTTGCTTTTTATTCGTCACCACAGGCATATGTACAAAATTAAACCGCCGCTTTAAGGCTGAAGAAAGTTCATTTACACCCCTATCTCTACTGTTGGCTGTAGCAATTACATTAAACCCCGGTTGAGCAAAAGCCACATTATCATCTCTGAGTTCGGGAATCGAAATATACTTTTCACTCAGTATTGATATCAGTGCATCTTGAACATCAGAAGTACAGCGTGTCAACTCCTCAAACCTGCCCATTGCGCCGCTGTGCATTGCTGTCATAATTGGTGAGGGAATCAAAGAATCGCGGGATTGACCAGCAGCAATCACCATCGCCACGTTCCAAGAATACTTGATTTGGTCTTCTGTAGTTCCCGCAGTTCCTTGGACTACATAGGTTGAATTACCAGAAATCGCCGCCGCCAATAATTCTGCTAACCAGCTTTTACCTGTACCTGGGTCACCAATCAACAATAAACCCCGGTCAGAAGCTAAAGTGACAATAGCACGTTCGGCGATCGCACTATCTCCGTACCATTTCTGTTCAATTTGCCTGTCTAATTTTTGCGATGGCGTACTTCCCAACACAAAAGTGCGTACCATTTGCGGCGATAGTCGCCAAGAAAATGGTTTTGCACCTTTATCAATTGAAGCTAAATATTCCAACTCCTCTGCATACTTCAATTCCGCTGGTTGGCGCAACATCACAGTATTATCTTTCTTATCGCTACTTGCACCATTTGTAGTATTACTTTTAGCCCTTGCCATTTTTTTTCTCCTAATTATTCTTTGTAAAATCTCTCTTTAACTCTCTTTCTTCGTGACCTTCGTGCCCTTTGCGGTTCGTTTTTCTATATCTCTCTTGCTAACCAGAAAATCTTTTTTTAACGAACCACGAAGTACGCAAAGAACACGAAGAAAAGAGAAATAGATATTTTCAACTCACAATCACCTTCTTTAACTCTTGAATTAACTTCTTCGGACTACCAGTTAAAATCGGCATACCCAACTCCTTCAACTTGTCGCGGAACCATTGATTAACACTGAAATATCCCGAACTCGTCACTGCACCTACAGGAATAAAATGTAATCCCGACTCTTTCAGCGATTTAATATAGTCAAATAAAACTTGGTCGCTACCGCCTTCGTAAAAGTCAGAAATCAACACCATCGCTGTATTCTTTGGTTCTAAAATCTTTTGTGCGGCTTCTTTTAACGCCAGGTAAATATGTGTTCCTCCACCTAAGTTAGTCCGCAATAACACTTCAAACGGGTCATGTACCCAAGGTGTTAAATCAATTACTTGAGTATCAAACGCCAACAAATGCACATCAACATTAGGAAGTCCGGCAAAAATTGAAGCGAGGATAGTACACTGTACCATCGCATCCACCATTGAACCTGACTGGTCAACAACTACAATCATGCGAGTTGGTGTTTTCTTCTTGGCTGTGTGGTGGTAGTACAGTCTATCGACAAATAATCTTTGTTCTTCTGGGTTCCAATTCGTTAAATTCTTCCAAATTGTCCGCTTTAAATCTAAGTTGCGAAATATTCGCTTTGGCGGTACTGAATAATCAATTTTGCCTGCTACAGCCTGCGCTACCTGTAACCGCAACACTTGGGCTAGTTCGTCGACATACTCCTGAATCAACCGTTTGGCATTTTTCAGCGCATTTCCTGACAAATTCGCTTTTTCGCGTAAAAGTTGTTCCACCAAAGCCATTGATGGCGTCAGTTGACTAGCTAACCTGTCATCTTTGAGAACTTCGTGCAAAGCCATGCGATGAATTAATTCACCTTCTAAGGCTTTGAGGGTGGCGCGGAGTTGTTCTTCGGTGACGGTGAAACCACCACCGCTACCAGTACCCGCACCCATACCGCCACCAGTACCAGCACCTTGATTTTGATTACCGGGATTTTTGCCGATACTCGGCCCGTTTCCGCGCAAACTTCCTGGTTGACATCCCAAGGCTTTTTCTAAAAATCCGACATCTTTGAGCCACTGCGCGTATTGTTGGGCGGTGACAACTCCCGTTTGGGTGTTGGGGCCGAAAGAATTGAGAAGTAATTTAGAGAAAACGAGGGCGCGGCGTAGGGTAGCGGTTTCTGCTTCTGTGGCTGCGTCGTCTTGGGGAATAATGGGATTATTAAAATCTGGTTCTAATTCTGGGTAACGGTGGAGTAAGTTTTCAATGCTGATATTAGGGTCGAGAATTAATTGTGGTAAATTCAATTCACCAACAACTTCAGTCGCCATGTTTTCAAAATTTGCACCCTGTTCGCTGAAGCCAAACATGGTGGTTAGCAAGCGCCAGTATACAACTTGACGGCGTTGGGAAATTTGCTCTGTATCCATATATTTGCCTCATCCCTTACGCAGTAGACGGCTAGAACGTTCTTGGAGAATTCCCACGACGCTACCCTTGATTGAATCTTTCTTAGAAATTACTTGCGCTGCTGTTTGTCCTGTATATATTGTTTTGTTTTTAACTGTCACTGCTAGCGGTTGAACTGTCCATTTCCCCGCATCGAAGCGTAGAAGTCCGAAGATTTGCTGAGATTTGGCGATCGCATCTAAATTGAGTTCTGATAAACTGCTGATACGTTCCTTGGCAATGCTGAGTTCTCCAGCATCACCCCAACTTAAAACGATATTTTCATCATTTTTGATGACTTTATACTTACTGAAAAATATTGGTTCCGCAAGTTGGATAGGATGGCGATCGCTCGCGGCAACTGTAGAATAAACTAGGCTATTACCTGCATTCTCAGCAAAAAATTTCTCTGCACGCTCCATCAAATTATAGTTTTGACCAAGTTCTGCTTGACTTTGCCAGAGTAAATCTCCGGTGGGTAACAAGGGTGTATCTTTGAGATGTAATATCCGAGTTTGTGCAAACGCATCAAGCAAAGCAGTTGCATTGGGAAACAATAACCAAATTTGCTCGTTATTTATTGCATCTACCTTGTAAGCTGACTGGGTAACTCGCACCAACTGAGTTTGATTATTTGCATCTAACAACCCATAAGCTGTAAAGCTCACTAAATTGGCGTGTTGACGCAAATCTAAACCTAAAATCTCTAAATTTCCCGATATAAGCTGCGATTTTGGTAAATTAGCTGGGCGCAATGTGCCTATCATCGCCTGCGTCCATAAATCAACCCAACGGTATACAGGAATTCCTTGGCTATCAACCACCGGGACATGACGCATCAATTCATTAAAATATCCCGTCAGTAAAGCAGCTTGTCTAATTAATAAAGGTTCGGCTTGGATTTGTTCCAGCGTCCCAGCAAAATGAACTAAAGTTGCTGTATCTAAACGTGCATAACCTACTAAAGCAATTTCCATTAACCAGTGACGCACACTTGCTAAAAGAACTTTGACATTGTTTGGTGATTCACTAGATTCTTCAAACTCCGCTTCTGCTATTTCTCCACGTCCTAACAAACTCCTGACTTGAGATTTTAATGTATCAAATAGCGCTCCTTGAATTGCAGCGCGGGCACTAGCTAAAACTGCAAAATGCTTATCTAAAAACTCATTTGAGCTAATTGCCGCCACAGCATCAGTCAATGATTGCTGTAACGGAGTGCCAGTAAATACCCGCACTAAACCCTGCAAAGTTTGGAGATGTTGATCGTCTAAATTAGCAAAACCAATAATAAAACACTCATCTAAACTAGCAATCAAATCGAATACTACTTGATTGCTTTCGCCTAATTGATGCAATGCGCCAGGGAAAGCCATGTTAATAATTCAAAATTCAAAATTCAAGTCAAACAAACCAACTCATTTCGGGGAGGGGAGAATTTGATGTTTCCAATTCTAGGTAACGCAGGTAATTTAAAAAGCGGCTGAAAACTTCACTTGCAGGTTCTTTTTTTACCGTACCGCGACGGTTGAGAATATCTCCAAGGGAAGTAATTTGACTAACATCACCAGGAACCTTGAGATGATTAATTACTTGATCGATACCATAAGTTGCGATCGCTTCTTTCATCACCGCTTCTAAATGCTTGCATGGGTAACCGTGTAAACCCCCGCAGGGACGGTTATTATTTGTGCTGCAATAAAAATCTAATGTCACCGCTTCAAAAAAAGAAACATAAACTCTTTCAATATCAGAACCGCTAGAAACAACTCCCTGCAACCGATGATTGAAAAGTTCAACAAACGGAACCTGCTTAATATCCCGCTTTGTCGCAGCATTTTTCTGGCTGGAACCTACAAACGATGAATGAGGCATAATATTAATTCGTAAGTCGTAATCCGTAATTCGTAATTAAAATATACATAAAATGGCTTGAGATAAGCCGCTTCAGATACTCCATGCTCATCTGTAAATTTAGAATATAGCAACCATAAAAATACGTAAATTCATGCTTCTTCGCAATTGCAAAGTTAGTAATTGCTTGAAATACTAATTTGGCAACTTAAGTATATTTACTGATGTATCTTGAAAGACAAGTTATAAGTTAATGCATATTTAACTTGCATATTGTTGATTTTGGAGCAAAAGCATCAATCCTTCTGCTTTGCACTGCTGCACCCTGCTGTCCAAATGTACAGGTTAGGTGTGTAACAACTTAACCTCTGCAATTCGTAAGATTTGAAACGAATTTTATTAAAGGCTAAACACACCATAAATGAACGGTTTACCGTCAAAACCTATATATCAAAAGTGAAATACAAATTTACTTATAACCTGAATCACTTACAAATTTTACTTAGCACTTCTCTGTAGATAGAGATGAAATACGAAAAGAGAAAGATGATTATTACTAAACTTCTAAGTTAATTTTTGCAATATACACTTTATAGCAAACACAAACCTCAAATCAAAGGAATTACAAAGAATAATTGCAAGGGTTTTGATATTACCTAAGTTTAGTGAAGGTCAGATAGTAGGGTTTATCGGTGGAAAAGGCATTATCAAAAACTACCGACCTGAGTTAGATAGTTGGATTTATCTGGTGGAGATGCCTATGGGGTCGGAGCCAGAAATGGGCCGGGTTGGTTATGAAACTATGATTTGGTTATCTGAAGTAGATATTTTTCCATTGTTTAATACTTTTTCTGATGAAGTGCTAAATAGGAAACAAAAAAACCTTGCCATAGCTTGTTAAAAACCTATTATGACTACTTGCTTATAAAAATAGTGAGGATGAGTAATGATTAATTTAGGGTACATTGCTTTTTTTGTGCTGTTACTAGCAGCTCTATTATCAGCAATTAAGCAAATGAGTAATGCTTTAGATGAAGTGGATATTGAGCGCTTTACTCTCTGGACAGGTATTGCTTCTGTGATTGCTGGTTTACCAACTATGTTGTGGTAAAGCACTTTAATTAATGCTTAATATCATGTCCGCCTAATTAGTTATAATTCTCGCATCTGTGCAAAAACCGCAAAATCCTTTTTCCCCCTGCTCCCTGCACCCCTGCATGATGCCTAGTTTGAGGGTTTTGTGCCAGTCTATTCTTTTGTACTCTTTGTTATCAGGGAGTAGTATTGGTTTTTATGTTAGAACAACAACCCGAAAATTTACAGCTTCTTGTTAAACAGTTAGCTACAGAAGCGTTACAAAAATCAGAACCATCAGCATGGTTTGAAGTTTTATATGCCGAAGCTAAAGGTGATGCAGCACAAGTTCCTTGGGCAAAGTTAACTCCCCACCCGTATTTGCAAGATTGGTTGACTACTCACAAACTATCTGCTCAAGGGCAAAAGGCACTGGTAATCGGTTGCGGCTTGGGAGATGATGCAGAAGCTTTAGCACAGCGAGGATTTGAGGTAACTGCCTTTGATATATCCTCTACGGCTATTAGCTGGTGTCAGCAGCGATTTCCCAATTCGCCTGTAAATTATGTAATTGCAGATTTATTGGCAATTCCCTCAGAATGGCATCTTGCCTTTGACTTGGTTTTTGAATGTCGCAATATTCAAGCTTTGCCCTTAAGCGTGCGTTCTTCAGTTATCTCCTCGGTCGCCTCTGTCGTCGCTTCAAGTGGCACACTGTTAGTGATTACTCGGATTCGGGAAACGGAAGCCGAACCTTCTGGGCCCCCATGGCCATTATCAAACTCCGAACTAGCACAGTTTGAAAATTTGGGATTACATCAAGTAGAGCATCTTTTGTTTTTGGAATCTGAGCAAATTGATGTTAAACACGTGCGGATTGAATATCAAAGGCTTAATCCTGCTACCCACTCAACTTAGAACTAATACGGCATCAGTAATTTTGTGAGCTTCGAGGATTGCGGCGTTAGCGTTTCCCAAAGAAAGACTCGCAGCAATCTTTGCTTTAGTAGTAATTGTCACGACCTAACTCCTTAAAAAATGCTACTCAACAGTTTGCCAACCCCTAAACCGATGTACCATAAAGATAACTTTACAAAAAACAACAATGGTAGAACGCCCAATCAAAAAATCAGAACGTCAGTCCCAAGCAAATACTGACAATAACTCCGAAAAATCGGATTTTACGCCTCCTGTTGAATCCAATACCCCAAACCCAAAACCAAAAGGTAATCGCTCATCTGGTCAAGGTAAAAAAGCATCCTTTAAGGATGAAAACAAGCAGCAGATTAATCCTGCACTAGCGCGTGGCCCCAAACCCGTTAAACTTCCAGTAAAAGTAGAAACAAAACCTGAAACCGAATCGGAACCTGTTTCTGAGGAGTCTCAAGATTAAAATTTTGCGGAAAATCCCATCTCATGGGTTAGGGCATCTTCTCACAGAAGTCAATTCAACAAAGGTATATAATTGTATCCTTGATTGCACCTCCATAGCCTATTTGTTCTGGATTTATTCGCAAAATTATTATCGCTCTTGAATGATTTGTTCATTCAAGAATTCAATAATGGTTAATTAGTTTTTGTCCTAATCTGAAGCGATTATGGACTAAATTATGTTTGATAAAGTTTTTATAAATTTATTAAAGTTATTGTTGTTTATTAAAATATAAAATTTAAATAAATTGGATTTCAAAAGTAGAGAATTATTTTTTCTCTTCCTTTTGACAGAACTTAATATTTAGTTGACTAGATAACAGTTTTAAATCCATCCTGTTTAATAGTGTTAAAAAAACATCCGTAATTGTAACCCCATGTACAGGTTGTTTACATGATAAAACAAAGATGGGCAAACCGATACAGATGCACTCAGCTACTTTGGAGTGTTTTATTAGTGCTGGCAATTTGGAATATACCCCAGTATGCTCTGGCAGACACTAGCCAACAAGAGATTAACACGATTATCGGCACGCGGGAAATTGCCTTGCAAGCCTTGAACACGCGCGATTTTTCCAAAATTGAACCTTATTTGCACCCAAGCTTCACGATCACAACAGTTGATAACCAAGTTTTTCACAAAGTGCCTGAGTTTGAGAAGTACTGGAATCAGCAGTTTTCCAATTCGATTCAAGATATCAAAATGGCTTTAAAGGGAGATCCTGTCAGAACGTTTCTCTCTTCAGAGACAGTTGTTTCTGCCGGAGATGCGATCGCCACTTTTTCTTTCAAAGATGGTAACGTCCGTACTATGGCGATGCGGTGGACAGCAGTGTTGCAAAAATTACAAGATAAATGGACGATTCAATCGTTGCATTTCTCGTCCAACCTCTTAGATAACCCAGTACTGAATGCTGCCCAGCAGGTGAGGTGGATTGTGGCAGTTGCAGCTGGAATAGGTGGTTTTCTGCTGGGAGTAATCATGATGCTAGTATTACGTCGCCAACCGAAGGAACTTAGTAATTCGTAATTTGTAATTAAGAAAGTCAGATTTAATCTGGGTTTCCAGGTTTAATCTGTATCTTTATTTTGGAGAATTAGTAGAAAGTGGCAAGCAGTATCTATCAGCCAAGTTCCGATCGCCGTCTCAAGGCAACCTTAGTAGTGATACTGACCTGGGGTTTTGTGAGTTTGCTGCACTGGCGACCAGAGACACAGTGGTTCATGGTGGGATTAACGCTCGTTTTTACTGTGCAAACGCTACGAATGCTGCTGGCAAAACCAACCACTTTAGTAGTTGAGAGTGATGCTTACTTACCGCAAGTCTCCATTTTAGTTCCTGCTAAAAATGAAAGTGCAGTCTTGGCTGATTTAGTTCACAGCTTATTCCAATTGAATTATCCCAGCGATCGCCTAGATATTTGGGTCGTTGATGATGGCAGTACCGATGAAACTCCCCAGATTTTGAGGCAATTACAAACTCAATTTCCGTCACTACAAGTTCATCAACGGGAATCAAAAGGTGGTAAATCAGGGGCGCTGAATGCAGTTTTTCCATTTACGCAAGGAGAGATTATTTTAATCAGCGATGCTGATGCTTTGCTTCCTGCCAATTTTCTGCGGCAAACAGTACCTCTGTTCCAAAATAAAAGTACTGGTGCAGTGCAAGCGCGAAAAAAAATTATCAACGCAGATACCAATTTTCTGACTCGTTGTCAGCAGATGGAAATGCTTTGTGATAGCTTTGTGCAAACCCACCGCATTGCTATTGGCGGAATGGCTGAACTTCGGGGTAATGGGATGTTAGTTCGGCGAGAACTGTTAGAAAAATTCAACGGTTGGAATGAGGACACAGTTACCGATGATTTGGATCTCTGCTTCAAAATTTATTTGGTAGGCGCAGAAATTGAGTTTGTCGCAGTTCCGGCAATTCAAGAAGAAGGCGTAACTAATTGGAGAAATCTTTGGCGACAACATTGTCGTTGGGCTGAAGGTGGCTATCAGCGTTACCTCGACTACTTTCCCCAAATCCTAACTTTGGGCAAGGCTAAAGAAATCGATTTAATATTATTTTTTATATTGCAATTTCTGCTGCCAATTGGACTTATTCCTGACTTATTTTGGACAATATTTTATAGCGATCGCCCAGTTCTGCTGCCACTCCAAACCTTACTCAGCATAATTTTAACAGTTGCTTTCATCACCGGACTTTACCAATTTCAAAGTTTACGAGGATTATCTTTGCTTTGGGCAACCATTCAAGGCTCTCTCTACATGGTGCATTGGATTCCTGTGATGATGGTAGTAACTTTAAGAATGTGTGTGCAAAAACAGCGATCGCGTTGGATTAAAACCGAACATCGCGGTCGAACTGTTTAGGTACTCTTTTTGATGAAGCTGAAAAGGTGTGGATATGCGTGATGTGCAGCTAGTCTTGCTTCATAATAAAGATATATTAAGCTGCATTTAGAAAACTTCGCAATGAATCAAACTGCTTTCAATTTAATTGCCATATCTATCTTTCTTATGACCATGTCAGTACTGCTGGGGCCATTAATTAACTTATCCCCAGCAGTACCAGCCCTTGCTACCTTCACCATTTTGGGAATAGCGACTTTCGACAGTTTTAGTTTGCAAGGTAAGGGAGGAACTCTACTTCTTGATTGGATTGCGGGTTTTTCTCCAGAACACCGCGATCGCATTATCCACCACGAAGCAGGACATTTCCTCGTAGCACACCTATTGGGTATTCCCGTGACTGGTTATACTCTCAGCGCTTGGGAAGCTTGGAAACAGGGGCAGCCAGGTCAAGGTGGTGTTACTTTTGATGATGGTGAATTAGCATCTCAATTGCAGGTAGGCAAAATTAGCGCTCAAATGCTAGATCGTTACTGCACTGTTTGGATGGCAGGTATTGCTGCTGAAAATCTGGTTTTCCAAAATACTGAAGGTGGGGCAGATGATCAAAGCAAGCTAGCAGGAGTATTGACAAATTTGGGTTTTTCTGTGTCTAGTTTTCAGCAAAAACAGCGGTTTCATGCTTTGCAAGCAAAAACCCTGCTACAAGAAAATTGGTCTAGTTACGAAGTCTTAGTCCAAGCCATGCGTCAACGCGCTTCAGTGGCTGAGTGTCAAAGCGCCATTAAGAGTGCTGAACTTGCAAATTAATTACTCAGCACTCAAAATTATTACGAAGAAGCAGCTTTCAAATAAGGGACACGTGATAAGTAATCCCAACAAATAACCTTGTTCCGCCCAGTTGCTTTAGCTTCTAGCAAGCACTGATCAGCACGATTTAATAAACTTACACCTTGATCATCATCTTCAGTTTGCAGACAGGCAGTGCCTAAACTAATCGTGACATCAATAGTAAGTTGATTATTAATTGTAAATGGTTGTTCACTAACTATGCGATTAAGACGACGCGCTACTATAAGTGCTTCTTCACCAGTTGTATTAGCTAGAAGAATAACGAATTCCTCACCACCATAGCGGAAGGGAGTATCTTGAAAACGCAAATTATTTCGCAGCCGAATACACAATAACTGTAACAGGCGATCGCCAACTAAATGTCCATAATTATCATTAACTTTTTTGAAATAATCTACATCTAGAATAATTAAACTCAGCGGAATTGCTTTATCACGGGCTTTTTTAATTTGCCTGGGTAAGTCCCATTCCAAAGCGCGACGATTGTTTAATTCGGTTAACGAATCAGCTAACGCTATTGCTGATAATAAATCATTTGTCCGGATCAAATCACGATATTTTTTCGCTTTACGCAAACCAACAGTTAATTGAGCTAGTATTAGACGATGGTTAGCAGTTACCTCTGCCAATGTATAGTCTGATTTTCCCTCAGGAATTTGCCAAATATAAGCATCGGCTCCTTGTTTTAATGCAGAGGAAGTCATCTCTAACTCCCACTCCCAGCCGTTCTTACGTCTATTAATTATTTGCTGAGAACGATCTTCCAAGAGAATACAGTATATCCAAGATAGGTTGGCTTGGTCTTTTAACCAACAGCACAATTCTATACTGCCATCTAAACTAGCCTGCACAAGTATTATATCGGGCGGCGTAGTTTTAATACGCAAAACAGCCTGATCTACATTGGCAATAACTTCTACACTAAAAGCGGTTGCATAACGGATCTGATCTGGAAGTGTGGCGAGAAATTTATTACTCCCAAAGACCAGAATTGAAATATTCATTGCTTTGCTTTTTGCCTTATTTCAAATTCAAAGATATGACCCTGCTAAAACTTACTGTTTTTGCTTAACTAATACTGTATATATTCAGTATTTTTATTTAGGAAAAATTACCCTATATGAATTGTTTTACTCCCCTATTCCCATTTTATTCTCAATTTTAAACTCATTTTAACGATTTACCTCAAATATAATTACTATGAAATAAACTTCTGAACCTACTTTGTGCTTTTTAGCAAATTTTTTGAAACAGTATTTTTACTGAATATTCCTCCAGCATATAAAAATGTTTATGTAATTCTCAGGTCTGATTATTTCGGGGAAATTATTCCAAACAATGGTTGATAAGATTAAGCATATAATAACTGGAAAAAAATACTGAGCTTAAATATTTAAAAATTTCTAAAGTTTTAATTTGCCCGTAAAAACCGATATATTTGCTAAAGCTATAAAATTAGTTATCCCTTAAATTACTGATTTACTTTATCAGCATAATAGACTTATTTCAATTTAGCGCTGAAACAGTAAAAGCTTTATGAACTAAGGCTTTTACACTTGTCTCACTGGGAGTTACTCATGGTTTTTCGGTATATTTATCGTTCTTTAAATTTTGACTTAAAGATTTAGTGAAACACTTCAGTAATTATACATAAGCCATCAAAAAACTTAAAAGTTTTCTCAATTTTCTCTTGCATAAATAAGTTATTGCCCGAGTTTTTAAGGGACGGACAATAATATAAACACATCGTGCTGTTACTATCAGGTTGTAATCCAATTATTGATTATTGGCAGTAGTTATTAGGAGAATATTAATAACCTTCAATGGGGTAACCAGCAGCAACGATTACCTGTTTGATAGATTCCTCGGATGCGGCGGCTTCTACAGTAACAGTTTTAGCTTTGACATCGACGTCAACTTTTGCATCAGGTTCCATTACATGGATGGAGTCGGTAATTTTTGTTGCACAACTTTCACAAGCAATATTAGGTACACTCAGTTTTAATGCCATTAGTTACCTCAGAAAAAAAATTTTAATTTATTCTTAATATTTGATTTTATCGCCTCCAGCGAGATTGCTCATCCTACCTGGGTTAGGTGATTTCGTTAGTAGATAATAGGAGTACATAGCTGCTTTACCAGTCAAAAGTTGATGGCTGCAAAATCAAACAAAATGCAACAATATATAGATATAAAGGTATATATGCAAATACACTGAGACGAACTACTCAAAAGCAACGAAAGTGTGGCACAGATGTCCTTTCGTGCGGCATACTTTTTCTGTAAAAGCGACGAATGATCCTCTGTCAGCATTCCCCAGTTTATTGACACTAATTCTGTAAACACCCATGTCTTTAAATCCCCACTACCTCAGCGGTAACGAAATTCGCGCCTTATTCCTTGACTTTTTTGCTGGACGCGGACACCAGATTCTCCCAAGCGCCTCTCTTGTGCCTGAAGATCCGACTGTGCTGCTGACGATCGCGGGGATGCTACCATTTAAACCCATCTTCTTAGGACAGCGCACGCCGGAATTTAAGCGGGCTACCACATCCCAAAAGTGTATCCGCACCAACGATATCGAAAATGTAGGACGCACCAAAAGGCATCATACTTTCTTTGAGATGCTGGGTAATTTCAGCTTTGGTGATTATTTTAAAGAACAAGCGATCGCCTGGGGTTGGGAAATCTCCACCAAAGTCTTTGGCTTCTCCCCAGAAAACCTCGTCGTCAGCGTTTTTGAGGAAGACGACGAAGCCTTTGCAATTTGGCGCGATCAAATCGGTGTCCCAGCAGCAAGAATCAAGCGTATGGGTGCAGAGGATAACTTTTGGGTATCAGGCCCTACTGGCCCTTGTGGCCCTTGTTCTGAGATATATTACGACTTCCACCCAGAACGCGGCGACGACAACATTGATTTAGAAGACGACTCGCGGTTTATCGAGTTCTACAACCTTGTATTCATGCAATACAACCGGGATGCAGATGGTAATTTAACACCTCTGCAAAACAAGAACATCGATACCGGCATGGGTTTGGAAAGGATGGCGCAAATCCTGCAAAAAGTGCCGAATAACTACGAAACTGATTTAATTTTCCCGATTATTCAAACAGCAGCGCAAATTGCAGGGATTGACTACCACAGCAGCGACGAGAAAACTAAAGTCTCCCTGAAAGTCATTGGCGATCATGTTCGTTCTGTCGTCCACATGATCGCTGATGAAATTCGCGCTTCCAACGTGGGGCGAGGTTATGTACTGCGGCGATTAATTCGGCGGGTGGTACGTCATGGACGATTAATTGGCATTTCTGGAGAATTTACTACCCAAGTTGCCGAAACCGCGATCGCTCTTTCCGAATCAGCTTACCCCAATGTGCGAAAACGGGAAGCAGCAATTAAAGCTGAACTGCAAAGAGAAGAAGCCAATTTCCTCAGAACCCTTGACAGAGGTGAAAAACTGCTAGAGGAAATTATCCAACAGGTGAAACAGCAAGGAAAAACCGAAATTAGTGGTGAAAGTGCTTTTACTCTTTATGATACCTACGGTTTCCCCTTAGAACTCACACAAGAAATTGCAGAGGAAAATCATCTTACCGTCGATGAAGCGGGATTTGATGCCGAAATGCAAAAACAGGTGGAACGTGCCAAAGCAGCACACGAAACCATCGATTTAACTGTGCAAGGTTCTCTCGACAAACTAGCAGAACACATCCAGACTACCGAATTTTTAGGTTATACCCAACCTGCGGCAACTGCGAAAGTTGAAGTATTACTGGTAGCTGGTGTTACCCAAGAGGAAGCAGAAGCCGGGACAGATGTGCAAATCGTCTTGGATCAGACCCCATTCTATGCCGAATCTGGGGGACAAATAGGCGATCGCGGTTATATCTCCGGCGATGGTGTTGTAGTTCGCGTTGATGACGTGAAAAAAGAATCCGATTTCTTTGTTCACTTCGGACGCATCGAGCGCGGTACAATCCGAGTAGGAGATACTGTAACTGCCCAAATTGATCGCGCTTGCCGCCGTCGCCTGCAAGCTAACCATACCGCAACTCATCTACTGCAAGCAGCGTTAAAGAAAATTGTTGATGAAGGGATATCGCAAGCAGGTTCCCTCGTTTCCTTTGACAGATTGCGCTTTGACTTCAACTGTCCCCGTGCTTTGACAACAGAGGAAGTCCAGCAAATTGAAGAACAGGTAAATAGTTGGATTGCTGAAGCTCACAGTGCAAAAGTAGAAGTATTACCTTTAGCAGAAGCCAAAGCTAGAGGTGCGATCGCCATGTTCGGAGAAAAATATGGTGACGAAGTGCGGGTGATTGACTTCCCTAGCGTATCGATGGAACTATGCGGTGGGACTCATGTGAGTAATACTGCGGAGATTGGCGTCTTCAAGATTATTTCAGAAGCTGGTGTGGCTTCTGGGGTAAGACGCATTGAAGCTGTTTCTGGCCCAGCAGTGCTAGATTATCTTAATCTACGGGATAAAGTAGTCAAAGATTTAAGCGATCGCTTTAAAGTTAAACCCGAAGAACTACCAGAGAGAATTACAACTCTGCAAAACGAGCTGAGAACCAGCCAAAAACAACTGGAAACTCTCAAATCACAGCTAGCGATCGCCAAATCTGACAGCTTGCTGCAAACAGCTGAATCTGTGGGCGATTATAAAGTTATCGTTGCCCAACTCGATGACGTTGATCCAGAGTCATTGAAAACCGCAGCCGAACGCTTATTGCAAAAACTCGGTAACGGTGCGGTGGTGCTGGGTTCAGTTCCCGAAGCTGATAAAGTTAGCTTAGTTGCAGCTTTCAGTGCAGAGGTGAATAAGAAAGGTTTGCAAGCAGGTAAATTTATCGGTGCGATCGCCAAAATTTGCGGTGGTGGCGGCGGTGGAAGACCAAATTTAGCCCAAGCCGGCGGACGCGATGCAAGTAAGTTACCAGAGGCGTTGAATCAGGCGTTGAGTGATTTGAAGTCTGGGTTAGGTTAATTGTATTTTATTGTGGGGCAGGCATTTCGCCTGCCTTAGAATTATTTATTGAAGGTAGGACAAATGAGATAATGGCAATTCAGGCTGTCAGGAGTGATAAAGCAGATACTCCATCTTCAGCCCAATTACTCACGATATTATCTACCAGCCAGTATTCATGAAACTTTCTGAATTGGGGTACTAGTCTATTTTCTAAAGTCAGAGTTTGTAGAAACTCCTCAATATGTAAAATTCTCCTAGAAGTGGCTTCCTCACGTTGCTCTTCAGGTACAGATGCAGCAAAAGTCAAAACAAGTATTGAACGATCCCAAATAGATGCACCTAGCCGATTAGTTAAAAGGCGTAGTGTCCGCTTTTCATCAGGACGAAAACGCGTTTCGTTAAGACGGCTCACATAGATTGTCGCGTAAATTTCATCTAAATCAACTTTAGCTTTTACTAAAGATAAGTATGCCTCATCACACGCCTCATCATCTTCAGCTAATCCGGGTGTATCTATAAGGGATACATTGCCTAAAGGTGTATCGTAAGCATAATGTTCAACAAATTTTGTGCAGGCTTCAAATTCTGAAGTCTCAGCAATGTAATCACCAAAAGTAGTATTTACGAAACTTGATTTACCTACACCTGTACGCCCAAACAGTAAAAATTTACGCATCATTTTCCAAACAATCCACCAAAAAATCCTATTACCCCACCAATTGCACCTCCGATAGCAGCGCCAGCAGGCCCAGCTATAGCTCCAAATGCAGCCCCTACGCTTGCTCCTGCAACTGTGAATTGCAAGACATCTGAAGTCTTATTTCGGACTATTTCAGCTTGCCTATCATTAAGCTCAATTGGTCTACTATATTTTGCAGTCTCTTCAGGGTCAGGATTTCTTACAGGTGTTGGTACGTAAATAACTTCTTTTACTACTTCTTTTTCCTTCTTTGGTGGTTTTACGCGCTCGACAGTTGCCATTAAGAATGGAGCCGCACCTTTAGCAGACATTCTGGCATACACCTGTGTGTAAAGTTCAGCAAGCCATTTTTCTCCATCTGGAGTTGTTTCACTTTTGTTATCTACCGCGACTGATGGGATGTTATTTGCTATGCCAATTCCTGTGTATTTTGCTATCTCGTTACGAATAAGTTCGGTTCTTTTCTTCAGTGCAAGCTCATATTTTGATGCATCAATATTTCCTGCAAATGTGAATACAATAACAGCGTTTTGCCAAATAGTTGACTTAAATGCCTCAGAAATCAGCTTGATTCCTCGTTTTTCGTCGCTAGTAACCCTGGTCTCATCTAAACGACTGACAAACCACATTGAGTCAACCTGGCTAACGTTTGAACGCATGAGTTCTAGGTACTTATAATCATTACCTGCTTCCTCAATATCATCACAAAGACCAGGTGTATCTATAACTGTAAAGTTGACTCCCTTGATGTCAGAGTTATAAGGTTTAATCTCCATTGTTGTCGGTTCGTAATCCCCAACTTTGGCAATTTCTGTACCCATCAAGCTATTTATAGTGCTTGATTTTCCAACTCCTGTACGACCGACCAAAAGAAATATGAATTTATTACCACGCTGAGCTTGCAGTTTTTCTATAATATCTGCAATAAAATCTTTTGCTGTTTCTTGAGAAGAAGTGCCAATACTTGACATTTTTACCCTTGATTTAACACTTTATGAATGTTTTGAACTATTAACGTATATGTATCAACAAAAATAGTCGATACAAATTATTTCAATTTTATACAAGTACTTAAACTTATGTGATATTAATTATACTGAAAATAATTTTAGTTAATTAGTTTGTTTTTTGAGGTGAGATTCCTCTAATCATAATTCAGACTAATTATTGATTTTTACTATCGCTTTAATCAATACTCACAAAGTACGCTCGCACTAAATCAAAATAAAATTAAGCTTTAATATCCTTGTACAACAAATACTTGTGTAGAAGACCCTTTTTGATTTCGTTTTTTGATTCTAATCAACCTGCATCTTAACGGTTGGGTATTCTGAATTATAAACTCGGAGATAATCTCACTCTGTTTTTTATAATCTCTATCTTCCTTACAAATTATAATGCCACTATGCTGTTGACCTTGTTTATGCAGGCTAATAAAATCTTCTCTATTGAGAGTAATCACAACTCGCTCCTGCTCATGAGCGAAGTTTAATACTTCTTCATCGCTAATCGACTGATTTGCTTGTCCAGCTTCATAGGATGTCAGCACATCATAGCCAAGCTGACGTAACTCTTGAACTAAATCGAGAGGAAAATTTTCATTAGCATAAAACTTAGTCATGTTATGCGTCGTCAGCTATAACTTGGTCAATTTCCTGTGGATGTTCTTTATAATACGACCAAGCTGCCTCTAAATCTTCGGCTGTTAACGTCGGATAATTTCTCAATAATTCTTCGTCAGAAGCTCCTTGTTGGCGAAAAGAAACTAGAGTCCAAACAGCAATCCGAGTATCGCGGATGCGTGCATTACCTCCGCAAACTCCAGGAGTTTTTTGAATAAAATATCTTTGAATCTTTTGAGACATCAACCAATAAATAAGAAAGCTGTATATATTTTATTTTAAATTTACACTTAATTTGTGCAGTTTTTTAATATTTGCAAAGCATGTAAACACAAAATGGTGAGTCGTCAGACATCGCACTACAATTGAGTGTGGCAATGCACTATCCCCATACCACTACACCGAAATACTCAAATGCAGAGAGTCACAGTAGATGAGATGCAACAAGATCCTTTGAAATACCTTAATCAAGTTGAGGCAGGTGAAAGCTTTATTATTATCCAAGCAGATAAACCAATTGCTGAATTAAAACCAATTACAACCACCAATAAACAACAACGTCCATTTGGTTTGTGTGCTGGAGAATTTACAGTACCTGATGATTTTGATGCACCTTTACCTGAAGATATTTTAAATGCGTTTGAGGGCGGATGAAAATTCTTCTAGACACTCATATTTTCTTATGGTTTATCAGTGGTGATAATCGGCTATCAATAGATGTTATAGATGCCATTCGCGCTCCAGATAACACAGTTTATCTGAGTTTTGTTTCAATATGGGAGTGCATAGTCAAATATCAACTAGGCAAACTACCACTACCAGAATCTCCTGAAATTTATCTTCCCAAACAACGCGATCGCCATCAAATTGCAAATCTTGACTTAGATGAAGGCAGCGTTTCTCAACTTGCTAGTCTACCATCATTGCACAAAGATCCTTTTGATAGAATGCTAATTTGTCAGGCTTTACAACATGGCTTAACGATTGCGACAGTTGATTCAGCAATCCGCGCCTACTGTATTAGCTTTTTTGCCTATAGCAATCCGATTTGATTTCTGAATCACTCGTAGAGGTAAGGGACTGGGGATTGGGGACTGGGGACTGGGAAGAAGGAATAAAGGTGTACTGAATTTTGTTCAAAAATCAAATATGAGTCCTATAGATGTAGATTTATCCATTAATAATTTCTAGATTTTAATTGATATAAGACTCGCCACTACAGCGGTCAACTCTGCCGATTCGATAGGCTTGGGGATGTGGGTCTGGTAACCTGAGGCGATCGCTTTAATTCTATCTTCGGGGCGTGCAAAGGCGGTGACCGCTGCGGCTGGAATCTTACCACCCGCCTTGATCTCCCATTCCCTGACCTTGCCGATAAAATCGTAGCCGTCTTCCTGTGGCATACCGATATCAGAAAGAATTACGTCGGGTTTCCAGGTAATTACTTCCTTGAAAGCCTCGGCTGCTGAACCACAGGTTCGTACTTCAGCCCCCTGCTGCGTCAGCACTGTTGCAACGAGAGCTTGAGCGTCTGGCTCGTCGTCAACCACAAGCACCCGCACTCCCTGAAACTCGTGCGAACTTTTATGCGGTGAAGATGTATCATTCACAGCTACCTTCGGCGGGGTAATAATGTTTTCTTGACGGGTAACTAAAGGAAGTTTAATAGTGAAAGTTGCCCCCTTCCCCTTGCCGTCGCTATCAGCCTGCACAGTCCCGCCGTGCAGTTCGACCAAATGACGGACGATCGCCAGTCCTAATCCCAGGCCCCCAAATTCTCTTGTAGTCGAGCCGTCAGCCTGACGGAAGCGATCGAAGACGTGTGGTAAAAATTCTGGCTTCATACCCACACCAGTGTCGCGCACTATGACCTCGGCTTGTGAATCAGCCTGCCTCAGTTCCACTTCTACCTGCCCACAGGAGGGCGTGAATTTAACCGCATTTGAGAGGAGGTTCCATACTACCTGCTGGAGCCGATTCTGGTCTCCTAAAACAAGTGACTCGTCCGCGGTAAGTTGCAGTTTGAGATCGATACCTTTGGCTTCGGCGGTGTGACGCACCGAATCGATCGCACTGACAACCACAGTGGCTAAGTCTAGCAACTTTGTTTCGAGGTGGAATTTCCCAGTGATAATCCGCGATGTGTCGAGGAGGTCATCCACCAGTGTGGCTTGGGCTTTCGCATTTCGCTCAATGGTTTCTAGCGCCCGTTGTGTCTTGTCCTCAGCAATCTGCCTAGTGCGTAGCAATTGGGCCCAGCCAAGGATGGCGTTTAAAGGAGTTCTGAGTTCATGGGAGACGGTGATTAAAAACTCGTCCTTGAGGCGGCTAGCGCTCTCCGCCTCAACTCGTGCGGCTTCAGCCCGCGCCAGGTGTTCGTCCCGTTCCCGCTCCCGCTGCGACAGCAGGGCAGCAGAAAACTCTAGGGACTCGCCTAACAAGGCTACTTCTTTAATAGACGAAGGTTTAATGCTCAGGTATTCACCTTTGGCAAGTGCTTCTGCGGCAGCCGCCGCCGAGGTGATGCCTTGAGAAATTGACCGTGAGAGGACAAACGCACCCATGCCACTTACCACGAGCAACGCCAAGCCAGAATTAACGACGAGCAACATTGCGCGGCGTGCCGGGCCTTCAATGACTTCGACGGGAACGACAACGGCGGTTGTCCAGTGCGAGAAATTGGTTCGGCTGAAGGCGAGGTACACTTGCGCTCCCTCCAAAGTGCTTTCGCGGTAAACCCCCTCAGTTTTTTCTCTGATTCGCTTGAGGAAAGACGGCGTACCTGGCTTTCCCACAAAGCGATCGGGATTGCGAGTGCGGGCTACAACGATGCCGTGACCGTCTACGACTGTACGCGTCCACTCCCCATCCGTAGGTGTCTGGGATGCAATGACGCTGGTGAGTGCTTTTGGGGTGATGACGGCAGTTAGCACATACCGTAGTTCGCCATCACGCATTACCGGAACGCGAATCGGGAAGGCCCAGCTTTGCTTGAGACGCCCTAGAGCAAGGTAACCCACCGTCGGTTGGTGTGTTTGGACAACACGCCGCAAACTCTCAGGCTCGTTCACCGGGGGTAGGGAGATGCCGAAAGGAAAAGAGGTATTCAGGACTTGGCGTCCGTCTGGCGTCAGGACAATCACACCCAACCAAGTCGGCTGCGTCTTCGCCATGCGCTGCGCCTCAGTATAAAAGGCTTTGAAGTCTTCTTGTTCTAGCCGCTCAGAGGCTGCCAGTGCTTGAAGCGTGGCGATCGCGCTTGAAGTCTCGCGCTCTACATCTGTGGCGAGGCTGCGCGCCGCCAGAACCAGACGGCGCTCGGACGCCTGCTGCTCCCTGAGCGACAGTTCATGTACAACGGCGATCGCAAACAGAACAACTGGCAGTAATGCCCCTGCTACAAGTAGCACAAGATGCCACCTCAGAGAAAGTTTCCGGCTGCCGAAAATTGCCGTATCGTAATTTATACTTGTTTTACGCAAACCGCCTCCCCAGTGCGAGAGCAATCCGGTCTTACTTGATTTTGCCGCAAGCATACAAATTACTTTGTATGCTGTAACTATTGGATTATAGCTAGCTATTTCATGCCACATCAGTGACGCTCAAAAAACATTTATTTATGTCTCTAGCTAAAGTTTTTATCACTCGCCGCCTTCCTACTGAATTAGAACAACTATATGCGATTGCCTCTGGCACTGCGCGGAGCGCAATCGCCTCTGTTGAAGTCTGGCCAGAACGCCAACCACCACCCTATGAAGTTTTACTGGCAAAAGCACAGAATGTAGATGGATTTTTGTGTCTGCTGACTGACAAAATTGATCGCCAATTAATAGAAAACTCCTCGCTGAAAGTCATCAGCCAGATGGCGGTCGGTTACGACAATATTGATATAGCGGCTGCTACTGCACAAAAAATTCCCGTTGGGCATACTCCTGGGGTGTTGACAGATGCGACCGCAGATTTAACCTGGGCGTTATTAATGGCAGCAGCACGGCGAGTAGTGGAGGCGGATCAATTTACTCGTGCAGGTTTGTGGCAAACTTGGGAACCAGACTTATTACTAGGGCCGAATGTTGCAGGTGCTACTTTAGGCATTATTGGGTTGGGGCGCATTGGTCAAGGAGTTGCTCGGCGCGCTCATGGTTTTGATATGAAAATTTTGTATACAAATAGACATCAAAGTGATTCGGAATTAGAAAAAACCTTAAATGTAGAGTTTGTACCTTTAGAAACTTTATTACGAAAATCTGATTTTATCACCATTCATACCCCTGCCTCAGATGACACCTATCATTTGATTAGCGATCGCCAGTTTGCTCTCATGAAGTCATCGGCTATCTTAATTAACACGGCACGGGGAAGCATTATTGATCAAGATGCTTTGTATCACGCACTCTCCCAAAACCAAATTGCCGCAGCTGCTTTGGATGTTACAGAACCAGAACCGATCCCAAAAGATAGCCCATTACTAACCTTAGATAACTTAATTATCACGCCTCACATTGGCAGTGCCAGCCGCCAGACACGCTCAAAGATGGCAACAATTGCGATCGCCAACCTCATTGCTGGACTCAAAGGCGATCGTCTACCTTATTGCGTTAACCCGCAAGTGTACGATTAAAGAAAGGCAGGGGGCAGGGAGCAGGGAGCAGGGAGCAGGGCGCATGGGAAGTTGACAGGGAAGTGTGAAGTTGCGAAAGAGATTAATAAGGCTCAAAGGTGGATTAATGAGGTTGTAAGGGAGATGAACGAGTCTTTGATACTCGTGAATGAGGCTTTGAGGTAGATGAATGAGTCTTTGATACTCGTGAATGAGTCTTTGAGAGAGATGAACGAGTCTTTGATAC
>NZ_JCACKA010000090.1:0-47229 GCF_059505145.1 Mojavia sp. | reverse complement strand
GCTATTTAAGCATTATAGCCTTTTTTACTTTTTTGTTTTGTTTAAGTCCCGTTAGGACTTACGCAAAAAACCTCTCAAACTCTCATTGCTCTGCGCCTCTGTGGTTCGATTTTCCGTAACCCGCGTGTAAGTTTTGAAAATTTTTACCTTGCAGACCAGTCTTAACTATGAATTCTCTGCAATTATTGTTGCAGAGAATTCATAAGTCATGGTTAATTTATTAAATACTTAACTAAGAAGATATAGTTCTTGGTTTTCGTCATCCTCAGAGGTTGTTTTAAAAGTGGTTTGCTGTGATTTTAGGCACTTATCGATCCCCCCTAACCCCCCTTAAAAAGGGGGGAACCTTCTTCAAGTCCCCCTTGGAAAGGGGGATTTAGGGGGATCTCAAAGGATTTATACATCACCAAGGACTTTTAAAACATCCTCTCAAGTACGGCAACATACAGGTTTTGCAGTGGCTTAACTTGAGTGTATCAAGGCAAAATTGTAGCGATCGCGTTAGAGTTTGAGCAAATAGACATCAAGTAGTTTAGCTTTCAAGTTATCATGAGGTCAGTTTAGAGCAATTATCAAATTTAATTCAACAATGCCAAAAACATATAAGGCTTGGTTGAAAGGAAGCCGTTTAGAGTGGATTGATGAAGTACCTAAATTTGGAGAGCAGCAAATTCAAGTCCACGTGACATTTCCTGATAACGAAACAGCCCTAGAAACAAAGTCACGAGGGCGGAGAATGGCTGAGATATTGAACAACCTCGCTACAAGTGAAGCTCCCAATATTGATCCAGTTGTGTGGCAAAGGGAAACCCGTCAAGACCGTTCACTTCCAGGGCGATAAATGCTTCTCGATAGCAATATCATCATCTACTCTGCTCAACCAGAGTACCCCCAACTGAGAGATTTAATTGCTGAGTATACACCTGCGGTATCAGCACTCAGCTACCTTGAGGTGTTAGGCTATCATCTGCTTACAGAACAACAACGCCAGTATTTCGAGGAATTTTTTCAAGTTGCTCAGGTTTTACCGATATCTCAAGATGTGTTAAACCAAGCGGTAATCCTGCGACAACAAAGGCGAATGACTTTAGGAGATGCGATTATTGCCGGGACTGCGTTGGTTCACGGATTAATCTTGATAACGAGAAATATAGATGATTTTCGTTGGATTGCTCAACTTGAGTTGCTAAATCCTTTTGAGAATGATGAACCCGAAGTAGTTTAGCAATTGTTTTTTATAATCAGTTTATTGAATAAATAATTGTCCTCAGATGGGAACAATAGGCTAAGACATTGCTGGAAGTCAACCCATACTATGAGCATGACAATTCTCAGTCTTCGAGCGGCCCTGCAAAGCCTTCCCGAAAACGCACCAGAAGCTATTATAAGCGGCAATTTTGCTCCTCACTTGTTGAGGGCGTTAGGGTTTCAATCTGAAGAAATTTATCCACAATATAACACTGGTGACGGTGCTGTTGATAAAGCAGCCAGAAAAACTACCGAAGATGATGTTTTTCTATACACCAAATCTAATCCATACCTTCTATTGGAGTTAAAAGGAAGGGATGTTAACCTATCTGAAGATACCGCACAGTATCAAACAACAGTTAACCAACTGAAGCGTTATCTACTCGCGCCTAATTGCAAAACAGTGCAGTGGGGAATAATTACTAACTCCTGCCATATCCAACTGTTTCGTAAGCATGGGAAAGTAATTCATCCGGCAACACAATGTCTTGCAATTGATGCAGATAATATTGATAATGTAGTTGCTTCCATTAGGCAAAAAATTGAAAATCCTGTTAAAGCTCTAACCATTGCGGTTTATAACAACAAGGGTGGAGTTGGAAAAACGACAACTACTGTCAATTTAGCAGCTATCTTAACTTTTTTAGGTAAAAAAGTTTTAGCAATTGATTTTGATCCTAACCAACAAGATTTAACCAGTTCTTTAGGCCTTCCATTAAGTAAAGGCAGTGTGTTTGAGGCTCTAACAGAAAGAAATGTAGAACTTCAAACTACTCTACACCCTTATAAATTTCCTCTAAAAAAGCTTAGTGCCGAACTGAGATTTGATGTTATTCCCGCCGATCAAGAACTGACATCTGTGCCTGAACATATCTTACTTAATCATCTGAGAAGTAACACTCTTCATCGCAAGCTAGAATTTTCAAGACAAGAATATGATTATATACTGATAGATTCGCCACCTAACTGGCGAGTATTTAGTCAACTGGCTGTTTATGCAGCTGATGTTGTTCTTATTCCCACAAAGCATAACAATCTTTTTTCTTTAGAAAATGCTGCAATGGCGATGAAGAAATTCATTCCTGAAGTACAATCTAAAAAAGTTGATGGTAGCCCTATTCCCTTGCCAATATTCTTCAATGGCGAAAAGATTACGCCACCTAAACTGGCAGTTGCTCAACAAGAAATTAATAACATTCTTAAAACTGCTAAAAAAGAGGGATTTAATTTACTTCCTTACTTCTATCCCAAGTATACCAATGCCAGCAGAGATCTTCGTATTCATGAGGTTCCAAGCTACGCTAATATAGCTGATTCAGCTTTTTTGCGTATTCCTGCGGTTTATAGAGATCGATCTGCTCATGAATATTACAAAAATCTAGCTAAGGAGTATTTTTTACAATGAATAGTCTCAGCGATATTGGAAATTTAATGCATTTATATTTGGATGAAATTGACCCTGGTGAAGGAACTGATGCGCCTGAATTTTTAATCAAAGCATCAGCCCATTTACTTAACCAAAAAGGAGGCCGCAATTGGATTCCAGTTATTGTAAAAGAAACTGGCGAAGATAAGTATCAAGTAATTGCTAACTCTTTCATTTATGCGATTGCAGAAGAGGCTGGCTTAGATCGCGTTTGGTGCATTATTACTGATGGTAGTGATGAGACAGTTGAAGTAACAAAAATACTTGCAGGGGAAGAAATTCCAAAAATCAATCTTTCTAAAGCATCTAGGGATGAAATTAAAGCAGCATTAGAGTATTTAGTCAAACAACCAGACAGCGCTCTCAAAGCAGTTAAACCTGCTATAGCTACAAACCGGATTGATGAAGCTCCTCGTCAATATTGGAAGACATTAGAGCCAATCATTAATCTGAAATGTGGAATTACCAAAGGTAAAAAACTTGATGCTTTAAATCAAGTTTTTTATCTGACTCCTCAACCAATGCCGCCTACGATTACCGATACTAAGATTCTCAAAACAATGTCAACGGCTGATCTAAAAGTAATGGCGAAGAAACGAGGCATTACTGGCATCAATAAGATGAAAAAAGACGATCTTGTTGATGCATTGAGTAAGCCTTTAAAATAAAGAGAAGACAACAGAGCGATCGCCCAGTATTAACAGTGCGATCGCATTTAATTCCGCCCAGAGGAATGCAACAAATTAATATTTTAAAACAAGACTAACTTTGGCAACTTGGTATTAAAGAGGAGTATCTTAACTTTTGCGTAAAATCGTGGCGAATTGAAAATTGGAATTTTAACACAAAGAAGCGCAAAGATACGCAAATAATTTGCTACAAATTAATCAAAGGTATCACTTCATCAAAGGAACAGTAGAGCCAGCAAAATGAATTTCTTTAGCAGCATTAAGTCCAGATTCTAATGCTCCTTGAACCCAGCCTCTCGTTTTGGAAGTATGGTCTCCAGCAAAATAAATCTTTCCTTCTGATTTCCCTAATTCTGAAAATAGTTTCTTCTCCTGTTCCTCTGTTGGATAGGCCCAGCCTCCTTTTGACCAGATATCTTTTGTCCATGAATAAAAGTGCGATCGCACAGAATAATTAGTTACCCCAGGCAGAATCTTCTCCCAATGCTGGAGTAATTTTGTCTGTTGAGCTTTGCCCTCAAAAGCATCGATATCAAGAGCTTTTTTTCCTTTGAGATAGGCATGAAGAATACCTGTCTTTTCAGGTTTATCCCAAGTAGTATGCCACAGTTCTTCATCCTCGAAAAATCCCCACCCATTTAAGTTATCTTTTTCCCAGAACCGATTAGGAAATTTAACAAAGCAACGGGTTGCTGCTCGATAGTTATATCCTCCTGCGGCCGCCTGTTTTTTTGCTGGAGATAGGTCAGGTGAAAAAGTAATCTGATTTAAGACGGTTAATGGGACAGTACACAACACAAAATCACCAAGATATTGTTGCCCTGACAAGCACGACACTTCAACACCATTAGATGTTTGTACAATCCGAGCAACAGGATCATCAAGTTTAATTTTGTCTGTCAATGCTTGGGCGAATGCTTGGGGAAGTAAATCAAATCCATCCGTCAGTTTTTGAATCTCTTGTGGACGGATTTGTGGTTGATTTTGAAATAGTTCTTTCGCTGTGACTAATATACGTTTTCCGTCCTTCATCGTGAGATATTTCCCAGATGTCGGCGCAAATTGTGAAAGTCTTAAACCAAAATGTTTAATGTAACTAAGGGTTAAATGATGATTTGGTGGGATTCTAGCCGCTCCAAGTTCTACTAAATCCCCTCCTTGAAAGGCTCCTCGCAGGGTTAACACTCTACCACCGACACGTTTCCTTGCTTCTAAAATGGTGACATCATGACCAACTGCTGTTAATTCATACGCTGCCACTAAACCGGAAATACCTGCACCAATAATAAGTACTTTTCGACGCGGCAATCCTTTGGGCAAAGCGCCGGGGGAAGCTGGTTTTTGGGCTTGTACTTGATCGTAGGTGACAGTTGCGGCAATGGCGAGAGTACTCCGCAATAAAAACTGACGACGATTCAGGTTGAACATAGAGGCGGAATTATTGATTGGGGAAGGACAGCAATTTAGGGTATTCTTATTTCTCGACTAGTAATGTTTCCTCATCATCTTTGAGATGTCTTTTTGTCTGGGCAACAACTACTGCATCTAATATCTTGAATGCTGTTTCAAAGTCCATTGCTCAGGATTGAATTACAACTGTTTATAAATTTAGCTACAACCAGAGTTTTTAACTTTCCAGATTTTTCCCTAACAAAATTTAAATAGCTGAAATCCAGACTGCACCTGCTTAGGAACTTCCAACTAAAAAAATATCCCATCGCATTGAGGGCGGGGGAGCAGGGGGAAGGAACAGTCGTGTTGAACCAGAAATTGGAATAATTTATTTTTTGGATTTCCCTTAAGGGAGGATTACTCTCCTTAAATTTTATTAATTCACCTTACTTAACATTTTTTGTAGTTTAATTTTTTAGATGTTGAAACTCGTACAAAGCACACTAGAGTACCGTAAGATTCAATCTTATGAGTATTTATCGACTACGAATGATGTTTTAGAGGGGTGATGCTATCGGTACTCTGTGTGAGATTGACGATGCGATTGATCAGTATGAACTTTTGACCCAACAAGCTACTGAGGTTTGAAATGGAACAAGAAATTAAACAAGCTATAGATCTGGCTAATCCTCAAATTGTGCCAGAACCAGAGCCAAAACCCGAACCACCACCAAAAATAACAATTTATGATTTGGCAGATTTGCTGGCTAAGAACGAACCACCTAAAAAGTAAAAGTACCCAGAAGTTAAGAGCAACCCAAGGCTTGCGAATGTGGCATTGATTTTAGCTCTGGTTCTGGTTGCAATCATCTTCAGTCAATGGGATATTACGTTTGAATTTGGCGATCGCACATTAGTTTATTCATCTGTAACTCTTACATCAATACTCCAGAAGGCTTCTTCTTGGGCACAAAACTTCAAATTTTGGACGCGATCGCCTCACACCCCAATTCAATCAATTAATTGTCCGCCAAAACTTAGAAGCTGATCAACAAGGATTAAAAGATTACCTAAACTGAAAGCTTTAAACCTCACTGATCACAACAATCCCCGATAACGAATAAAAACCAAAATCACCGCCCACGACCCCAACGCGACTTTGACCGCGACTAGGATATTGAGCAAGGGGATAACCCCTCCACTGACAAGTGCGCCCAACTCTCCGTGCGGTAACTCTACTCCAACCAAAGTTATAACCGCCAGTACAATGAAAACTAGAACCGAAACTTTCTCCCATGTAGCGGCGTGCCAACGCTGGTAGATTCCTTGCATCCACTGCGATGATGAGGTAATTGCAACCAGGCCGATCGCTGTTCCGCCCGCCACCCCAGCCGCAAAACCACCGCCGGGACTGAGATGCCCCCGAATCGCTAGTTCGATACCTACCAAAGAAGTAATGGTGGCTCCCAGACGTGCCAGAACAATTGATGGTTGATCGGTGAACTGATAGATCGCGCAGAACGGCCCTTCATTCGCCAGCAGAAAATGGGCACCCATTACCGCGATCGTAAATACCACCACTTCAAAGATAGTGTCATACAGGCGATTCCTGAGAATGATACCTGTAACTGCATTAGGTACCCCACTATCTTGTACAACCGATTCGACGATCGAGAACGATAAGTCCGGTGCCGGATTGGGCATGATCAGGAATTTGACGTACAGTGCTATCCCCGCTGCAATATAGACCCATTTCATATAGCAATCCTATCTGAGTTGTGAAAAATATTTTGTTTAACGAACCGCAAAGGAGGCGAAGAAGGAGAGGAGAAAAAATTTCATGAATGATTTAAGTAAGTCGGCACAATAAAACCAAACTGTGTGAAGTAAAGTAAACAAGGATCAAATCCTTTTTCCCCCTGCCCCCTGCCTTATCCCAACGATAATTATTTACGCCGACCTACTTAGGACTGCTATAGATGTTTTCCCCTGAGTTTGGTGCATTTTCATAGGTCAAGATTGTCGCTGGTGACGAAAGTTCGGCTTTCATGATGTCATAGAGGCGTCGAACTCTGGTCGTGGTGTGATAGAGTGGCGCATGGTCTTGGTCATCGTGTTCCGATCGCGATCGCTTCTTACAGGTCGCATGGATTTCTTTGTCCATCAACGCTCGGTACAAGGCCTGCCTATTCGTGTACGGGACTAGCTCAAGACGCATATAGTGTTTGTCAAAAATTGTGCGTAATTCATCGATCAATTGTCCAAAATGGCGTTCTGCTTTGCCGTCTTGCAGAGAATCTTCATCTGGCTCGATCGCACTCTCTTCGATCACGCCAAGACGCATGACCAGCGATGAACGCACCGCGATCGCATAAAGTGTAATCGCCAGCAGGGTACCCATCAATGCTTGGGTCAAAGCGACATCCGCCGCCCCCAAAACTGCAAATACCAATGCCGCCACCGCTCCCAGTATTCCTTGGATGACTAGGGCATGGTATGGATTGGACTGAAGTACCAGCATGAACGCGGATAACGGCAACAGGGCAGTGATGATATAAACATAGCTATCATTCATGGTCACCCTCGCTGCTAGAACAGTATGCCAACACATACCCCAGCACTGTATTCCAGATTGCCAAGGAGATAATGCCAAGGATGAGCAGTGGCCATTCACTAGGTATCTTCAGGAGCAGCCCGACAATGATACTCATCGAGCCAAGCGTATCTGCAACCGAAAGACTATGCAGCTTGAATAATACTGAGCGATCGCCGACCAGGGGCAATGTTCCCCAAAACCAGAAGCCGATTCCTACGCTTATGCAGATATAACTAAACAGGTCTATCATAAGTAGTTGGGCAAAATTAAATTCATTCGTAAAGACAGGGAACAGGAAAACAATATGTGTATGTGTAATTAATTTTGTTTAGGCATTTATATCATTCATACGTTTCAGTAGATGTGCCAACAACATTAATCCGGCATTACCCACACTCAGGATGATCACCCCGACAACACCGATCATCCAATCATCGCGCAAGACGGATACGATCAGGATCATAATTGATGTCTTGGTTGCGATACTGGCAAACGCCAACATTTTTTGCCAAATATCATCATCCTGCCAAGCCTCGTAGATAGGTATAAGCAAGGCCAAAATCATTGCAATCAGTACCACGTTCATACCTTTTTCCTCCGTCTAATGCGGTGTACTTCGTACCAGCCATGTTTGTGGTATTTCAAGACAATAGTTTTTGGCGTAAAGGTGATCAGAAATATATCTAGGAATATCAGCCCAGGCGTCCGTTGGGGTTTGACTCGTTCCATGATTACATCTTCGTGATTATGCGGACGGAAGATGATTTCAAATGCCTCCATATACGCCTGGGGAATCGCCACGATGACCTCACCCAACACACGCAGCCAATCTTTTAATGCTTCCGGGACTTTCTGACGGCCCGGCAATAAAAGTGCGATGCTGACGCCGATGATGATATTTGCCAAACTGACATCGGCGGTGAGCAGAAACCAGATGGCTAGTCGCAATATCAGATTCAGATGCCCAACCATGCAAATCCCTTCCAGAACAGCAGGATTAAAATCAGACTCATCACACCGATTAGATGCTCAAATTGCTCAAAGACACGCGGTAGCCTGACTACTAAGTGTTTAAAAATCAGAAAGTAAGCCAGCCAACCAATGGCGATGGTTGCCAGAGGTTTGATGATATTATCGACGGTATAAGCCTCGTAATACACAACATTAGCTAGAATCAGCCCACCGATCAACAAGATGACGGCTGCCCAGAAACCAGGTTTTACATCCGCTTTTCCCCCACGCGGCAGAAATATGAATTTGGCAAACGATATTGCTGTACCAAGGGCTGCAATATTCATAGCGATCGCTTGCCAAGGCAGCAAATTCTTTGTCGTCAACACCTTCGCCCCAAAACCGGACAACAAGGGAAAGCCCGAAATCGAGAAGCTGGCCATGACCAGGGCAATCCAGATTGGGGTAGCGATCGGTTGATGTTGCAGTTCCTTAAGGTTTCGACTCGGTAAGACACCTGCTATTAAAAAGAGCGCCGATTTAACCAGACCGTGCGTCAGCGCATAAAAGCCACCCACGACCGGGGCGGCGAGGATAAAGCCTAACTGCGAAACCGTGTGAAACGCCAGCATCCGCTTGGTATCTTTTTCAAAGACTGCATAGAACACGCCCAGAAGCGCAGTGCCAACTCCGAAGGTTCTTACTATCGGGTCAACCTCTGCCACCATTAGCGCACACCGCACTAATGGATAGACACCAGCTTTGACTACAACTCCCGACAGCATGGCCGACACTGGCGTTTCCGATTCGGAGTGGGTCAATGGCAACCATAATCCCGATACAAAAATTCCTCCTTTTGTCAAGAGTCCCAGAAAGATGAGGGCAAGTGCCTCCGGTGGTGCTACGCGCAACCCGGCAAAGCTGAAGGAATGATGCGCCTGATAGACCAACACCGCACCCACCAGATAAAACAGCATCGCCACGTTGCTGACAAACAGATAGCGCAAAGCTACCCAAATTGATCTGTCAGTCCGGGGATAGGCAATCAAAAGAAACGCGGCAATACTGATCACCTCCAATGCGACGTATAAACTGATCAAGTCTGCACAGGCAAACGCAGCATTTACGCTACCATGCAAAATGATCAGCTGTGCGTAAAAAAAAGCTGTCTTATCGCTTTGCCAACAATAGAGTATGACTGCGGCTGTGACCAGCGCGTTGGTTAAGATAAAGTAGCCGCTTAATCGATCAACTGTTAAGATAACGCCGAAATTATCCAGTAATTGTAGTGTCAGTGATGGTTCAGCAAATACCTGTAACGCATATACTACTGAAGTAAAAGCCACCCCCAGTGCGAGGTAGCGGTCAAGTTTCGGAATGAGATAAATGACGAACCCTAAAAAAAACGGTAGTGCTATCCAGGCGATCGTAATGGTACTCATGGTGTGTTGTTCTTCTCGATTTCGTCGCTTTCCAAGGTCGGATTATCCCGTGCCAGCTTCATGACACCGACCAGCATTAAGGCCTGAATCGAAAATCCGATCACAATCGCCGTCAATATGACCGCCTGGGGGACGGGATCGGAGTAAGCGCGATTTTCGACGTTAGAAACAATTGGTGTGAACAAGCCATCTCGTGATGCAATCAGCACGTAATAGGCGATAACCCCCGTACTCATGACATCCATAGAGATGATTTTCATAACAAGGTTCTTTTTAAGGATGATGCCGAAGAATCCACACAATATTGTTGCGAATATGCACGCTTCTAACACGGGAATTGTCTGTTGGGTAGTGGTATAAAAGTAGCTAGCCTATTAAATTGGCTTCCTTTAAAGATTCTTTTTCTTCTGGGGATTGTTTAAATGCAAACCGCAATAAAGGCGGTGCTAAGAAAGTTGTCAAAATCACCATAATAACGATCGCAGCTTGCAATGGTTTATCAAGGGTACCACTAGCTGCACCAATTCCTGCAAAGACTAACCCAACTTCGCCACGGGGAATCATCCCCACACCAACCGCTAATCGGTTAATTCCAGCTTGACCAAAAATAGACCAACCTGTCACAATTTTACCGATAATTGCTACCACAATTAAGAAGGTAGAAATAATTAATCCTTCTCGATTTCCGGGAACTAAAGGATTAAGAACACCTAAATCAACTTTCGCACCAACTGTCACAAAGAAAACTGGTACTAAGATATCAGCAATGGGTTTAACCTGCTCATCTAGCTCTTTGCGTTTATCCGTTTCATCTAAAACTAAGCCAGCTGCAAATGCGCCTAATATCGCTTCTAAATGAATGGCATTACCCAAAAAAGCCATGAAAAAGGCAAAAATAAATGCTGGGATAATTAAGTTTCCTCGTGTTTGCAATATATTAGCAATGGCGACAAAACTCTGATTGAAATACTTACCCAGCAGAATTGAACCAATAAGAAATACAGTAGCGCTGACAATTAGATAAATCACGTTGAAAATATCAACTTCACCAGTTTTTGCAAGACTCGCAACTACTGCCAACACGATGATACCTAAAATGTCATCAATGACAGCTGCACCTACAATAATTTGGCCTTCACGTGATTTTAACTGCCCAATTTCTGACAAAACTTTCGAGGTAATACCAATACTAGTAGCTGTCAGCGCTGCACCTGCAAAAATTGCCGGAATTACTGGTGCATGAAATAACAAAATTAGCCCCGCTGTGCCAGCCGCAAAAGGAACAGCTACACCAACACAAGCAACAATTGTCGCTTGATAACCGACTTTCTGTAATTCTTTTAAGTCTGATTCTAGGCCAATTTCAAATAACAGAATGATTACACCTAGTTCGGCAAGCACAGAAACAACTTCGCTCTGAGTTTGGAAGATTGATGTGACTGCATCAGGAGTGAGGTTGTTAATAAATTGCAGAATAGTCATGATGATGGAGTCGGTAGCAGCTGCCCCGCTGTCGGGAAATACTACTAAATGGAGAGCAGAAGCACCCACAACCACGCCACCAACTAATTCTCCTAAGACGGGAGGTAAGTCGATTATTCTAGATAATTCACCACCAATTTTACTAGCTAGATAAATGACTACTAAACTTAGTAGTACGCCAGTCAGAACAATAGGAGCATATTCCGCCTCGTTGGTTGTTGCTAATAAAGAAGGCTGTAAACCTACAGCGAGAAAATTTAACCAGGTAAATGAATTAACTATTGGTTCTGAAAAAATCATGTGTTTGTTTGTGTTGCTGATTCATTCCAAAATAATTCGTAACTTATAATTCGTAATTCGTAATTAATAATTCAATTACGAATTACTAATAGGTATTAATTCCAGGAGTATTAGCAGAACTTGCATGAGGATTAACTAAAGCAACAGCTTGTTTAAGTGCCTCTACACGATCTACAAACATCTGATGCTGTGGTACAAACCTCAAAATGCCAAACTTTTCTAAGCGCCGTTTGACTTTGCCAGTTGCACCAACAATCAACACATGACGACCTTGTTCACTAGCATCTTTGATGGCGTTTTCAATTGCTAAAGAAGCAGTGACACCCAACATTGGGACATCACTCAAATCCATAATCAACACATCAGAGTCAGCCATTGCTGAATGTTCACGAGCGATCGCCTTTGATACTCCAAAAATCATCGGCCCGCTCAGGTAGAATAACAAGACACGTCCATTAGCTTGGTCTATCAATCTTTTCTCTTCGTCGTTCAAGACAATTGCATCATCAGCATCGGTAATTGTCTTCACTTCCTGAGCTTGTAATTCAGACAAGCGATCGATAGTTAAGATATTGGCAATGAAAACTCCCACGCCGACAGCGACAATCAAGTCAACAAATACGGTCAAGAACAACACACCGTACATGATGATTGTGCCTTTCAGGGACACCTTATGAGCGCGTTTCAAGAAGCTCCAGTCAAGGATGTCGATCCCCACCTTTAAGGCAATACCAGCCAATACTGCCATCGGGATAGGTTGAGTTAAACCAGCCGCCCACAAAACTACAACTAATAAAATTAGCGCACGAGTTAAACCAGATAAAGCTGTACTAGCACCTGTTTGGATGTTAACTACAGTTCCCATCGTCGCACCCGCACCAGGTAGCCCACCACACAAACCAGAAACTAAGTTACCAATACCTTGACCAATCAATTCTTTGTTAGATTTGTGTTCGGTACGAGTCAAGCTGTCTGCAATTACTGCTGTGAGTAGAGTATCAATACAACCCAACATCCCTAACATTGCACCATCCACAATCATGACTGTAATTTGGGCAGGAGTAAATGTAGGAAATTGCAATGTTGGCAACCCGACGGGAATTTCGCCAATGCGTCTGATATCTGCACCACCAAAGATAGTCAACGAAACTATAGTTCCGATAATCAAGGCAACTAATTGAGGAGGCGCAAAACGCTTAAGCTTGGATGGCATCAAGAAAATAATTGCCAGCGTCAGCACACCCAAAGCTGTTTCAGCAGGGTTAACCTTAGTTAATAACTGAGGCAGGTTTTGCACCATCCCCAGTACGCCACCTTTGGGATTAGGCTGCCCGACAAAAGGCGCAATCTGCAAAATAATCAGAATTACCCCAATCCCAGACATAAAGCCAGAAATCACACTGTAGGGCATGAGGGTAATATATTTACCCAACTTAAATATCCCAAAGAAAATTTGGAATACTCCCGCTAGCATGACTACGGTAAATGCCATTGCCAAGCCATTTTCGGGGTTAGCTGCGGTCATGGAACTGACAATTGCAGTCATGACTACGGTCATTGGCCCGGTTGGCTCAGAAATTAGAGTTGGTGTACCACCAAATAAGGCTGCAAAAAAGCCGACGCAAACTGCACCATAAAGGCCAGCTACAGGCCCAGCACCGGAGGCGACACCGAATGCCAGCGCTAGAGGTAACGAAACGATCGCAGCAGTTAAACCACCGAATAAATCGCCTCGTAAGTTTCTAAAATGGATAGTATTAGTCAATGACATACTGGGAGTGTGGTTACAAAAACAGCAAAATTTTGGTTTGTAAAAATTGCCAACTACTTTAAGTAAGTTTTATGTTTTATGCACATGAAAAATTAGGCAAAGAAAACTTTAATACTTTGCACAGCAGCAGAATATAGTACCTTTCTACATGGCGAGTCCCTGAATACGAATCTCCAATAGAGAAGGCTTAGGCTAAAGACAGTTCAAAAATTTGATTAGAAAAACTTACACAAATTGCAAGTTTTTCTTAAACGCTAACTAGAATACGGTTAACAATAGCTTACAGCGTTATACGTCAATATTGTGCGTTTACAAGCCTTAATATTAAATAAATATTAAATTGGTTTCATAGATAAAAGGTTATAGCTGTTGAGTAACTTTCATTGCAATAATTTATAAAATAAGTTCAAATTATATGAATTTTTATTTCAAGACTTGTAGTAACTGTTCAGGGTAGGTAAGCAGGATAAAATCTCCTGTACAGCATCGAAGCAATTAAATAATAATATTCTTAGATTTCACAAATTTTCCAAATCTAGCCAAGGTAGGCAACAGGTGGTGTCTAGCTTATTTCTTCTTTGACTACGGCTCACGTCATACTTTTCGAGAGCGGCTTTATTCCAAACGTCGCTCCCAGTTTTTGAGTATTTATACAGCTTCCGCTGCTATACTTAAAAATGCAAGGAGTGAGAGTGTCAATGAATACAGTGACATTTTTCCATTCTCTGGGAGCGGCTTATAATCCAAAGCTCACTCCTATTTTTTAGCATTCAATTCGCTACAATACTTAATATAAAGAGTGATTGCCGTTATGGATGAATAACTCAAAATTCCTTACCCATGTATAGTCTGCATTCACAGGCACATCTATGGTAAATTAAAAAACTGGGGGTCAACCCCTCATATTTGCATTGTACCGAGTCAGAGCGATTAAAAAAACCTTGAAAGCCGCTCTAAATAAGAATTAGCTCTTTTTGCTTGAGGCAATTCAGTTTAGCATTGAAGCTACAACTTGCGCCTGGGCTTGACCGAAGTTGTCTAGTTCCACTAATTAATCACGTTTCTATCCGTTGGATACCATTTGAACACTATTAGTTATCTCAAATCATCATAGACTTAAAGTTATGCTTGCCATTTAAAAATCATATATAAGAATTTATTAGAGTAGATATCGTTTAATTATCTAATTAAACTTATTTCCTTTTGATGCATATAAAGCTAATCTAGATTTTAACAAGATTAAGCAAACATTAATTTGTCTTAGTTTCTATACTTGCATTACCTAAGAGGTACGGTTGTATTTTTACAACTGTGCTTTGTGTTGCTGCAAATTTTTTGAGGTGAGTTAGTTAATGGCTCAATTTCTGCTGGAAACCGTTTGGCTAGTACCTTGCTACGCTTTGATTGGTGGGCTTTTAGCCGTACCTTGGTCGCCGGGAATTATTCGACGCACCGGGCCAAGACCTGCGGGCTATGTCAATTTAATCATGACATTTTTGGCGTTTGTCCATGCTGCTTTGGCATTTCCAGCCGCCTGGAATCAACTGCCCTATGAAGTATCTATACCTTGGTTGAGTACTGCTGGTTTAAACCTCTCTATTGATTTAGAAATTTCCTCGGTGAGTGTAGGTGCAATGGTAGTTATTGCTGGCTTGAATTTGCTGGCACAGATTTTCGCCATTGGCTACATGGAAATGGATTGGGGTTGGGGACGCTTTTATTCTTTATTAGGCTTATTTGAAGCGGGACTTTGCGCCCTGGCCCTTTGCAACAACTTATTCTTCAGCTATGTAATTCTGGAAATTCTGACTTTGGGAACCTACCTATTAGTTGGGTTGTGGTTTAGTCAGCCAATGGTTGTCACGGGTGCTAGAGATGCTTTTTTAACTAAGCGGGTGGGAGATTTATTCCTGCTGATGGGAGTGCTAGCAATTTGGCCCCTAGCTGGAACTTGGAATTATACTGAATTAGCTAATTGGGCGGCTACTGCCAATGTGAACCCAACGCTTTTGGCACTGGTTGGTTTGGCACTTGTTGCCGGGCCGATGGGTAAGTGCGCTCAATTTCCTTTGCATCTGTGGTTGGATGAGGCGATGGAAGGGCCTGTTCCCAGTACAATTTTACGGAACTCAGTAGTAGTTGCCACCGGTGCTTGGGTACTAATTAAATTGCAGCCTGTTTTCAGTTTATCGCCTATAGTTTCTTCAGCAATGGTAGCTATTGGTGCGGTAACGGCGCTTGGCGCTTCCATAATTGCGATCGCCCAAATTGATATCAAACGCTGCTTATCCTATTCAGTCAGTGCCTATATGGGTTTGGTGTTCATTGCAGTAGGCACGCAACAAGACGAAGCCGCACTGATGTTAGTACTTACCCACGCCCTCGCCGCAGCATTGTTGGCAATGAGTACTGGTGGAATTATTTGGAACAGCATCACCCAAAACGTCAGTCAGTTAGGCGGATTGTGGTCGCGCCGTCCAATGTCGGGGTTAGCTTATATTGTCGGGACTTTGGGATTAATTGGTTTTCCTCCCTTGGGAAGCTTTTGGGCATTGTTGAGATTAGCTTCGGGGCTCTGGGAAATTAAACCTTGGCTGGTAGGAGTGGTAATAGCGGTCAATACTTTAACAGCTTTCAGTTTAACAAGGGAATTCTGTCTAATTTTTGGTGGTAAACCTAAGCAAATGAGTGAGCGATCGCCAGAAGTTCATTGGCCTATGGCTCTACCCATGATTATTTTGCTGGGTTTTGTTCTACATATGCCTTTGGTGTTGCAAAGCTTATCACTTCTGCCGAGTTGGGCAAGTCTCAATAAAGATGTCGCCTTACTACTAATTTGGTCAACTGTTTTTGGTTGTAGCATTAGCAGCGTCATTTATCTGAGCAATATCGTTCCCAAACCTATTCGCCTCCCTTGGCAACCTTTGCAAGATTTGATTGCCTACGATTTTTACACACCAAAACTTTATCGGATAAGCATAGTTTTGGGTGTTGACCTGATTTCTAAATTCGCCGATATTGTTGACCGTTTTGTAGTCGATGGCATTGTTAACTTCGTTGGTTTGGCTTCGATTGGTAGTGGTCAAAGTCTTAAGTACAGCACCTCTGGACAAACTCAGTTTTATGCTTTCACAGTCCTACTAGGAGTCGGTGTTTTGGGAATGTTCGTTACTTGGCCACATTGGGGAAGTCAGTTATTAGACATGATGTTTTAAGTAAAAGGCATCGTGGTAAATTGAGTTTTGAAGTTGAAACGCAAAGAAGCGCAAAGTTTGTTTTAGTCAGAGTGCAATTAGAAATTTAGTAATTTGTTTGCCAACTTTAGAGTCTGAGGAAAATAAAATGAAAAGAATTTTTTCAAGAAGAAACTTACTGAAATTAGGTGCAGGAGCAGTAGGTACGGGCATAGTAACAGCAGGAGTAGGCTCTGAGTTAGCTTTTCCGCGAAAAGCAGTTGCCAAAGATGATATTTCTCCTGAGCAAGCACTGCAAGAACTAATGGAGGGTAATAATCGATTTGTCAAAAGGAGACGGAAAAGCCCTAATCAAACTTTTACACGTTTAGTAGAAATTGCTAAAGGTCAAAAACCATTTGCTTCTATTCTCGGTTGTGCAGATTCACGGGTTCCTTCAGAGATTATCTTTGATCAAGGTTTTGGGGATTTATTTGTATGCCGTGTGGCTGGTAATATCGCCACGCCAGAAGAAACCGGCAGTTTAGAATTTGGCAGTTTAGTATTAGGTTCAAAAGTAATTATGGTGCTGGGGCATAAAAGATGTGGCGCGGTAGAAGCCACAGTCAAAGGCGCTCAAGTTCCAGGTCAAATTGCTACTTTACTAGCTGCTATTAAACCTGGCATAGAATCAGTCAAAAATCAGCCTGGAGACAAGTTAGAAAATGCTTGTAAAGCAAATATTTTATCACAAATAGAAAAGTTGAAAACATCTCCACTTCTCTCACAATTGATTGCTGATAAAAAACTAATCCTTGTTGGTGGTTATTATGATTTAGATACTGGTCGTGTGACTATGGTTAGTTAACATTTGATGAATTCAAAATAGAGTGCTACAGACGTAAAAATTCTCGATTAATCAAATCAAACTTAAATTCACCATGCTCAGTGTTTTGATTTGGCTCCCAATTATTACTGCGGCTTTTATAGCAGTCTTGCCCCTAAATATCCCTGCCAATCGGATTCGTTTAGGAGCATTAACTCTTTCTGGAATAATTCTTTTCTGGAATCTGTTTATCCTCCTAAAATTTGACATCAACAATCCAGGGATGCAATTACAAGAATATCTACCTTGGAACGAAACTCTTGGTTTGAGTTATAAACTTGGAGTTGATGGAATTTCCATCTTGATGCTGATTTTAAATAGTTTGCTCACCTGGATTGCTATTTACAGTAGCAGCCAGCAAACTGAACGTCCCCGGCTTTTCTATTCTCTAATTCTATTCGTGAGCGGTGGAGTTGCAGGTGCATTTTTGGCAGAGAATTTACTACTATTTTTCCTGTTTTATGAACTAGAATTAATACCCTTTTATCTGCTGATTTCTATTTGGGGCGGTCAAAAACGAGGCTACGCTGGGATCAAATTTCTCATATATACTGCTGTTTCTGGGGCATTGATTCTGGCAAGTTTCTTAGGTGTAGTCTGGCTAACTGGCTCCTCCAGCTTTAATTATGATGCAGTTTCCACCCAAGCCCTATCAACGGCACTGCAAATTACTTTGTTACTGGGAATAATACTAGGTTTTGGGATTAAAATTCCTTTGGTTCCCTTGCACACTTGGTTGCCAGATGCTTACGTTGAAGCTTCCGCCCCGATCGCTATTCTTCTCGGTGGCGTATTAGCAAAGCTAGGAACCTACGGCATTTTGCGGTTTGGGATGGCACTGTTTCCCCAAGCTTGGAGTATTATCGCCCCATCTTTGGCAATTTGGGGAGCAGTAAGTGCTATTTATGGAGCTGTAGTAGCGATCGCTCAAAAAGACATCAAGCGCATGGTGGCATACAGTTCTATTGGGCACATGGGTTACATTCTACTTGCTGCTGCCGCCAGCACCCCCTTAGCACTCGTCGGTGCAGTTGCACAAATGGTTAGTCACGGTATTATCCTCGCCATCCTCTTCCATTTAGTGGGAGTCGTAGAAGCCAAGGTAGGAAGCCGCGAATTAGATAAGCTCAATGGCTTGATGAGTCCTATACGTGGTTTACCCCTCATCAGCGCCCTACTTGTTTTAGGCGCAATGGCTAGCGCAGGCATTCCAGGTATGACAGGATTTATTTCTGAATTTATTGTCTTCCAAGGCAGCTTCTCTGTTTTTCCTATCCCTACATTATTGTGTGTGGTAGCAACAGGTTTAACTGCGGTCTACTTTGTCATCCTTCTCAACCGCACCTGTTTCGGCAGACTCGACAGCAACCTTGCTTATTATCCTCAAGTTGAATGGCATGAGAAAATGCCAGCCCTCATCTTGGCGGTCTTAATCATATTCTTGGGTGTACAACCTACCTGGTTAGTGCGTTGGACAGAACCGACAACAACAGCAATCGTTGCAACAATACCTGCGTTGGAAAAAACTGTCACTCCCCAGATAGCCCTTAAAGAATGAGTTAGGACTTACGCCAAAACCCTCTCAAACTCTTATTTCTTTGTGTACTTTGCGTACTTTGCGGTTCATTTTTATAAATATGAATTTGCCTCACGCACAGAGTAAGAGATTTGGGCGTTGCTAATTGAAAATATGAATTTTTCTCACGCAAAGGCGAGCCAGTGCGTTGGTGAGGCAGCGACGGGTACGCAGGGGGTTTCCACGCCACTTGCTACAACGCGGGAAACCCGCGCAACGCAGTGGCTCCCCATGAGCGACTGCCGAAAGGGTTCCCCGGCTCCCTCACTGGCGTCGCAAAGACGCAAAGGTACAAAGAAAAAGAAAGCTAATTTTGGCATTTCATATTCTGATTTAGCAACGCCGAGATTTGAGTAGTAGATTTAGCAATAATGCCTATTCCCCAATCCCCAGCCCCCAGTCCCTAGTCCCCAGAAACAGAGGAAATTGAAATGGTACAAACTCCAGATAGACCTGTAACTAAATTACCTCCTTCTACACATGAATTTGCAGAAATAATTCATCGCTTGGAAGCTGGCGGTTCTATGTTACCGGATACGCCAGAAAACCTCATGCAAATTATCGGCATTTATAAAGCTTACGCAGTGCCGATGGATTTTTATTGGCGTGACTTGCTTTATATTGCCGAACGGGTATTTTTACAACCATTACCTTTCTTTAAATACTTCTTGCCTAAAGAGTATTTAGAACTCCACAATCACTATGCAGGTGATGATGCCGATTTGCGAATTTGGCGTGGTGAAGCAACTGCCCACCCCGAACTTTTGGCATTTATGGAAAAGGGTGAAACTTTCAAAATGCCAAAGTTATTCCATCACTTGTTTCACGATCGCATCAATATGGAATTTGCCGAAGCTTGTATGCGGGCTATGCTTTGGCATCGCCAGATGTACGCGCCAGTGAATCAATTTGATGCTTATCTGGATAGCGAAGAGTACAAAGCCAATGCAGACAGGGCAATTAAGGCATACTTTCAAGGCAATCCCGTCATGTTGGGACTCTACAAGCTGTTTCCAGATATGTTTTTGGAACAATGCCGCCAGATGTCTTACTACGCCAATCTGGGCTTGTTTTGGGAAGTTATGGCTCCAGTTTTCTTTGAGATGTCTGACATCTATGACGAAGGTGGGTTTAAAGGCGTCCCCGATGCAATGAATTTCTTGGTGAATGGAATTTTTGCGATCGCAGGTCGTCCCATTTACCACCATGTTTATATTCGGGGCGAATGCTACGAAATAATCCCCAAATCTAAAGGTTTCACCTGGCTTTACGAAGCAGCATTACCCTACGTTGAAGCTGTGTTTTATCGTACTGCTCCTTTCCGTGGTACAAAATCTTACAATGCTCAGGCGGGTCAAGTACCTGATAAGCAAGAAGATTTCCACTATGGTATTCTCTATGCCGATGTGTTTCCTGTTGGTACAGCAGGCATTCCACCAACACTATTAATGCAAGATATGTTGCATTTCTTGCCACCATATCTTGTTGAGTATTACAAAAAACATTGCCGGGGTGAAGATGATATGTTGATTCAGTTGGGAATTAGTTTCCAACGGTCAATGTACAATGTCACATCTGCGGTAATTCAAGCTTTACGAACAGCACTTTTATATCCTTTAGATGATCAAAATCCCAAGCATCTACAAGCGAATCGGGAATTTTTTGAAGCACAATTAAATCGTTTTTGTCGTCCTGAATATGGTATGCGTGATGCGGCTCGTCTACGAGATATTCAGCGACAGGATTATCGGTAGTAGTTCCTCCAAAGCCTCAATACTTTATACAGCGATCGCATGAATGTTTATGTAATGGGATACAGCATCGGTTAAAAAACGAAAAATCTTGAAACAGGTATGGCATAAAGCAGAATTGATAGAGCAGATTGCAGCTTGGTGATTGCTCAGATGAGTCTGAACCGCTACGATTGCTTTAGAAACTGAAAGAGCTAAAACGTTAAGTTTTAGCTCTTTTTAAAATGAATTAATGAATTGTCTTCCTTTTTAGCCCTTCATTAATATTTACCTTGAGTTTTTTATCTGTTGTGATTTTCAAAATTGTGATTGTTAGAATATGGATCAGCTTATGCAAGGATTCAAGTTATGCTGACAAGTGATTTTGATAAAACATTAGCTGCTATTGAGTTAAACGCAGCTAGAAAACTAAATTGGGATTATAACCAATTCAAAGACTGTTTCACTTTTATAGTCAATAAAGAAGCTATTGAGATAGTACCTCAGAAAAATCACCTCAAAGAATCTGATTTGCAAATTTTAAAGCAAGCCTTGTTAGATTATGGTTTTCAATACAAGAAAACTGTAGATGATTCTATCTTGGTTTTTGAGCAAGATGTTGAACTAAGATAGTGCTGAATCAATGTATCAGGCTTTTAATAGCCATTTTTAGTGTGTGGGAGCAAAAATTCTGATTGTAACTGTCAGCAGTAGAAGACATGACTTTTGGTGAGGGGATGCTTGTTTACTAACCCAATAACATTCGGATCTGAACTCGTTAGGTTCTGTTGGTAAGTCAACAAAAAAACTTTCATCAAAGTGATCCTTTGTGTTGAGTTCATTTGGCAGCGTTAGCCTTTGAAAATGATGTCGTACAGTGACAGCAGAATCTCCACCACAATTAAAATCACCACATACCACTCTACTCGCTGGCTACTACTATGCTGCATAAACTCTAGCACCGTTTGTGCGGTTCGGAAAATTAGCTCTAGTTTGCGTTCCAGGGCATTGTGACGCTCGCGGATTTCGTATTCATCCTCCAAGCGCAGATATAAGTTTTCTAGCTGTGGGGATTCCCACAGCAGCTCCGGCTTATCGATGATCTCTACTCGGCCTACAATCTTGTGTTGAACTAATAGGGTAGTCCCAAGTTGACGCAGTAATTCCCGGCTCTGGCGTCTACTCCTGTTTTCGCGCTGGAGGCTAGCTGCAAACGGTTCAATTTGATCAAATACAGTGGCTAGGCTAGTTTCATAATGAGACAGCACAACACTCTTAGCCAGAATATCAGCCACTATCTGCAAGCGTTCAATACTAAATTCATGTAGGAAAATTTTTCCTTCTTTGACTCGCTCACTCTCTGCCATGTTGAGCTGAACTTCGACTTCTTCCGTCTCCGGGTTGGCAAAAGATTCGCTAACTTGAGAGGATAGTTTGCTCAAGAACGCTACCTTTTCCACAGGCTCAAGGTTAAACAGGACAACTGCACCATAGCCTAGCAGTACCGCACAACCGTGTTCACCTACTGTAACCATTAATGGCATACTCGCCAAGCAAACGTAATTCTCCAATGTTTGTAGGTTAATCTTCTTACCAAGGAATAGGGCCTGCGCTCTAAAGCTATCTCTGTCATTAAAAAGAAGTTTTTGCATTGTCGCCCGATGCTATATTTTGCCTGTTAATCTGTGCGGGTAGCGATCGCAATTGATTTGGCGTTGTTGGAGATCACTACAATCTCAGCTTACCAATAAACCTATCCAGCACTGCCGAAGGTAAATTTGTGGGGTGCGCGTTGACAGTATTGGCATCTGCTATGCAAGGCTAAAACGCGTTTAGTGATGGCCAAAGAAGTTACATTACATTGCTGCTTCAATATCAAGCTTGAATAATACCGTTACTTTAAAATCAGATTAAGTAAGCAAGGAAGGAAAAAATACTATGTCAGTTAAACTTTTACCCGACCTTGGAGATTTAGTGGAAGGATTAGGAGTCACAGGTATTGTAGGGATAATTCTTTTACCAGTATTCTTGCCAGTTATAGGTGGTGTTGGTAGGCCAATAGCTAAAGCTGTTGTAAAAAGTGGAATCGCTTTTTATGAAAAAAATAAAACATCTTTAGCACAATTGAGCGAAACCTGGGACGATATCATTGCAGAGGCAAAGGCTGAAGTTGGTGAAGAACGAATGAAATCGGCTAAACCTATAGACACTTAGATTCATTGAAAGCGACGGGAAACTCCATCCCCAGAAGATAGCGATCGCTATCTTCTGAGCCTCTTGAAAAGCTTTGTGGTTCTAAGAAAAGGGCCGATGTTACCGGCCCTTATCTGCCTTGTCGAATTAAGCACTCACGAAATCGATTGCTGTAATTGCGTTTGCTTGGACACCATTTAAGGTCGCCAGTAGCTCATTTGTTTGTGTTAAGCGGATCAAGGTGTTGTTGGCATTGCCTTGGATCGTCAGTTGACCAAAAGTTAGGCTATTTGACAGAGCAATCAAATCTGTACCGTCTTTGAAGTCCTGAATATTATCTGAGCCTGTGCCTATTGCCAACACAAAGCGATCGCTGCCATTACCGCCAAGCAGCGTATCCTGACCTTGACCGCCATTGAGTAGGTCATCGCCATTACCACCGTTGAGAATATCTCTACCATTACCGCCAAGCAGCGTATCTCGGCCATTATTGCCATTGAGTTCGTCTCGGCCAGAAGTACCACTGAGCAAATCTTCACCGTTACCGCCGTTAAACACGCTCAGGATACTTGCCAAGTCTGCGCCGATGAGCACAGGGTCGTGATCTGAGGAGCGATAAGGGGTTGGCTCATAGAGTCCAGGAGGATTAAATTCCTGGTTGTAATCCAAGATTCTGGGTTCATCGGCGTTGATATGCCACTCCGTTGCTCCGGTTATTTGGGCACTGAGGCTGGAAGTACTAAGGGCATGATCGAGTCGTCCTGATTGCCCATCAAACACAAAAGAGTAGGGGTTTTGGATATATCTGCCAAGTTCATCTACCAGCCCGCCATTTCGCAGTACATCAATTGGATCTTCTTCACCATAAGCATTGAGGTCTCCAAGGACTAATATATCGCTGTCGCCGGTGGTAGTCTTCAGCTCATTGACAAAGCCAAGCAAGGCTTGTGCTTGCTGAACCCGCGTGAAGTTAAAAGCACCTTGTCCATCGCCTTGGTCTGCATCTGCTCCTGTGCCCGTACCACTCTTTGATTTAAAATGGTTAATTACCGGGGTAAAGGTTTCGCCGTTTGAGTTCAGTTCAAAAGTTTGAGCGACGGGTTGGCGATTGTAAATAGCGTCAGGATCGCTTAAGGAAGCACCAACTGGAGTCACCGTTCCTGGCTTGTAGATGAAGGCGACTTTAATTTCGTCAGATCCTACGCCCGTGGCAGGATCACGAATGTAGTCATAGACTTTTGCACCCAAATATGTATTCAGTCGCTCAACTAGTTCCGCGATCGCAGATTCAGAACCATCACCATCATTTTCAACTTCAATCAGACCCACCACATCAGCATCGAGGGCGGCGATCGCACTGACAATTTTGGCACTTTGCCGCTCAAACTCTGCAAAAGTCGTGGCTCCACGGGAGGTTGGGAAGCCACCGCCCATACCGTTGCCGTTGAAGTAGTTCAGCACGTTAAAGCTAGCAACCTTGACATTGCCGCCCACCTCTTCAGGTGCAACCGTCCGAGGATTAGAATCAACAAAATTTGGTGCTGTGGTGGGTTGCAGTCGATAGCTCCCAAACCCAAAACCCAGGACACCTGTAAGCGATGTAACCGTGCTACCTACGCGTAGCGTACCGTCCTCATTCAAAAAGGGAACCGTTGCAGGATTTTGGGTGTTGCTGCCATCGTCGAGCAGAATTTCGCGCAGGTTGTTGGCGTTCTGTTGCGCTGTTACCGCTGCAACGTTGTTTTCGTCGTTTTCGGTTTCAGTACTCGGAATATCGGTAGGATCAATGAAGTTTGTGGGGTTAAACAACCGTCCTTCTGAAGACAGCAAGACTTCACCAAACCGACCAAGGTTAAAGTTTTCAGTAACTGTCAAGGTTTCGGGGAACGTGACTAACATTCCCTCGTAGCGTTCCAGGTCGGTTGTTGCAGTTACGGGCAAATCAACTGCGATGGGGGTAATTGACCCTGAACCTACTACGCTCAGTCCGCTAATATTGTTGAGCTGAGTTTGATTAAAGTTTTCTTCAACCGTTCCAGTCAGCCGCACTGTCTGACCTACACTTACATCTATGCTGTTAGGCGCAAAGATAAAAATACCGTCTGAGGTTGCAGCATTGCCATCACCAACTGCCTCCTGCACATAAAAGCCATTCAGCCCACTGCTACTTTGAAAGTCACCAACGACAACTGCCTCGATTGCCACTGTCTGCCCAACAATAGGACTAACTGCACCACTCCCCTGAATTTCATAAACCTTTCGTACAGCAACATCATTGTCAATTACATTGACGTTAAGGTTGGGAATTGGTGTGAGTGTGTTGGAGTACGCCGGATCAGCGCTGCTAGCGATCGTATGTGTAATCACTCCCGTGTGAGGAGATCCTTCTACATCCTGGTCATTGACTGCTCTAACGGTAATCGTCTTGGGATTAGCATCCGTCAAGCTGAGTGTGACAGAGTTAAAGAAGTTTGTTCCATCTGTACTTATTTGAGTTTCGTTATCTGCGGCGATTGCTAAATTTACTGCACCCGTCGGTGTGGTGTTGAGGGCGATCGTGTAGGTATCAGTTGTCTCACCCTGCTCATTTACATCGGTACTGTTGCCAGATTGGGTGATAATTACTCCCGCGCCAGTTCCGGGATTAGCAGTGTAGCTTCCTAATCCGTCAAAGGTGTCAATAGCAAAGCCGTCCCACTCCACACTTGGATCAAAGGCATTGTTGGGATTGGTATCGCCACTAGTGATATTACTTTTGCGGCGCAAAGTGTTGTCTGCTGTGCTGGTTAGACCAGTTCCCCACTCAGTACCTGGGTCAACGCCAATCTGACCAATCGAATCAAGGATCGTCCCGCTTGCGCCGCCCTGTCGCAGCACGATCGCATCATCTCCGTTAAACCAGCCCGCACCGTTGGTCTGGTCTGCCTGTGCCAAAATCGTTGCGTTGGCGCTGCTTTGAGCTAGCACGAACACATCACCAGCGGCTACTGTGCCTGTTAAAGGAATGGTTAATCCTGCCGTAGTACTGCCATTAAAGTAGAACTGAACCACATAATTTCCAGCAGTTAAATCGAGCGCTGCACCTGTGCCGTTGTAGATCTCCAGGGCTTTATTGTTGCTGCTGCCCTCAATATATTCCGAAAAAAATAATGCCATTGAAATCTCCGTAAAAGCTACAAATTTCAGGTCAAATGATCGGCTGGACTGAAGCGATCGCCCTTTAAGGTGGGCATCACACATTCACGAACTCACACACAAAAGCGTTCCTTATCTGTGTTTGTTCCACGATCAAATTTGTTTTAAGCAATCAGAGCTGCATCGTCTAACACACTTGAGGTTTGAGTTTGTGTTGAACGAGCCTGGAGATGATGAGTAGTCTGGCTCCACCCAGCAAGGCAACCAGAGTAACTAAATTGGGCAATACGTAGAATAGAGTTCTTGTGCTAAAAACTCTGCTGATTTTAGGCGATCGCTGGGCTAGCAGATGAATGTTCATTAATCTAAAAACTCTAAGGAAGGTGTGGCTTACAGATCCTACCTCCACAATTATTACAGCGACATTAAGGGATCAATATCTCTGGTTTAAACATATATTATTGAAGATTGCGGTATTACAAGTGAGACTAGTTTTATAGGTAAGATGTAATACCATTCCACTATTGATAAGGGCTAAAGCCTGTTTGTTTGGTGGGTATATTAGACTGAGCTAATTAGCAAAACAATAGCGTCTGTATGTACTCTTAAAGCAGACAAAATCGGTTTGAGAAAGGAGCAATCAGGTGGAAGCCAGAATTTTTGACATCGTTGGTGCACATCTAAGCGTGTACGATGCCAGAAGCGGACAATTAATTGTTTTTATACATGGAAATGCCAGCCGTTGACAACACTGAAAGCCGCAACTGCGTGCATTGTCCAATCGCTTCGCTTGCATCAGACTGTCCAAAATATAAATTTGGGTACAAAAAAATGTATTCCTGGTTTTAAAACCACAGACAGACACAGATAAACACGGATAAATCTCATAATTATCTATTATCTGTGTCCATCTGTTCTAATTTTATATGAACAAAGCAGAATCCACCAAACTGGAGCTAATCAGGCAAACCCTACTTCAAACCGAGGCGCAGGCTATGCGTCTACACCGTACAGATTGGTTTGCGTGGGCAACTGCTGGCGGTTCAAATACAGTATCCCAACATTGACGTAGAGGAAGGCTACGCCTTGTACCTTTGTGCAATTAAAAATTAAAAATTATGGATTTCCAACAAGTATTTGGTAAACCACCGGAAACTCAAGCCAGCGCTCCGGGAAGAGTCAATCTTCTTGGCGAACATACTGACTATAACGATGGTTTCGTTCTCCCAACGGCGATTCCCCAACACACGACAGTACAGCTAGGTTTAAGTAGCGATCGCCAGCATCAATTTTACTCGCAAAACTTAGACGAGCGAGTGAGCATTTTAGATGGCAACCATACACCGTCTGGATTCTCAAGTTACATTTTTGGCTGTATTCAAGTTTTGGAACAAGCAGGCTACACCATCCAACCGCTTGCTGTGTACGTCCAATCGTCTGTTCCGATGGGTTCGGGTTTGTCTAGCAGTGCGGCTTTAGAAGTTGCTACACTACGGGCAATTCGTCAACTCCTTAACCTCCCTCTTGATGATGTCGAAATTGCCCAACTTGCCCAGCAAGCTGAGATTCACTATGCTGGGGTACAATGCGGCATCATGGATCAAATGGCTTCTAGCCTCGCTGACACAGAGCATATCTTATTTTTAGATACCCGTACTATGGAACGGCGGGTATTACCTTTGCCCACAGGAACAGAGGTTTTAGTCATAGATAGCGGTGTGCCTCGTACTCTAGCAAGTAGCGGCTATAACCAGCGTCGTGCAGAATGTGAGGAAGCAGCACATCTTTTAGGAGTAAAGGCACTGCGAGATATTACTGATGCTAGCGCTGTGGAAGAGTTACCCGAACCCTTGCGACGTCGCGCTCGTCATGTGGTTACAGAAGATAACCGCGTCTTGGAAGTTTTGCAGGGAGTCACGCCTGAGCGCTTTGGCGAATTGATGAACGCATCCCACGCTAGTTTGCGTGATGATTACGAAGTTTCCGTACCAGCCTTAGATACCTTGGTAGATATTTTACAAAAAACAGCAGGAGTGTTTGGTGCTAGGTTGACAGGTGCAGGTTTTGGCGGTGCTAGCGTTGCTTTAGTTGCAGAAGGTGAGGCAAAAGCGATCGCAAATCAAGTCTTAGAACAATACAATCATGCAGGTTACACCGGGCAAATTTTGGTTCCCGCTAGCAATGTTGAATTTTAGTTGGGACAAACGGGACGAATAAATGACGAATAACAAAGTTGTTTTTGGTAACGCCGCTGTTGAAGGTGCGAATCGCTGGGGATGGTTCCTGGGTCACTTTATCACCCCCGTTGACGATCTGCGATCAACGGAAGTGCTAGAAGTGAAATGGGGCGTCCACAAAGCAGGTGACAGTAGAACCCAGTGGGCAGTAAATGATCAAGCTGCCACCCTTTCCATCCTAATTAACGGACAATTCCGCCTGCAATTTGAAGAGCAAGAAATTGTATTAGCTCGTGAGGGTGATTACGTTCTCTGGAGTGCTGGCGTACCTCACTATTGGATTGCTGAGTCTGATTGTACTATTCTTACCGTTAGATGGCCGTCGAAGTCAGGAGATAGCGTCGCAGTATCTAGTTAAACATTGAAATACTGACTTAGCAACAGCAAAATAGCAAGCATTGTGCAACAACAATAGACTCTAATTGCGCTCTATATTGCTTTACTGTTGCTCGGAAAATATTTTTGTCTCTTAAACAATATCGAGTTGCAATCGTTGGTACTCAACTGGTTGACATAATCCAACATTTAGAGAAGTGCGATCGCATTATTGCTCGCAAATTCAGGTATTAAGATTACTGATCCTTAACTAAATATCAGTACATCTTGAGTATCATTGTTTCAATCTCAATTAAAATTTTAGAGATTTACTATGCAACTCGATTTTTTAACTCAATTTTTACCCCCATACCTTGATGGTACTGAAGCGTATGCGCTGTTAGCACTCCGGCTAATCTGGGGAACTGCCATGATGTTTTATGGATTACAGAAACTCAAAGACCCATTTCACTGGCTAGATTTAATGCCCAATACCCCGAAGATTCCCGGCTTCTTGCAAGCGATTGGAGCCGTAGTCAACTTCTTTGGTGGTATCGCTACAATTGTGGGATTTCTGACACCTATCGCAGAACTCGGTCTAGCCGTATTTTTGGGAGTTGCGTTGATTCTTCACTTAACTGTATGGCACAGTCCGTTTATTAAGCCAGACCCATCTAAGCCAGGGCCAGCTTACGATGAAGTTCTCATTTTTTTAGGAATCGCAATTATGTTCCTGTTTGTCGGCCCTGGCAGTATTTCGATTGATTATTTACTGTTTGGGTAATTGCACCTCGCAAGGCGCTTTCATGATACAGCATCTAGCCAAGTGCTAGAGTTCTTAAAATCAATGAAAGCGCAATCCAGTATTATACCAATTCAAAATCCGCTCATTAGGAAAGCCAGATACCAAAAGGGTTTCTGAGTTTTGATCTGAGTAATGAATTTTGGATAATTGGTATAACTTGGCAATCTTCAGTCTCCTTCCAGCAGGGATCGAATTCCAGATTAATCCCCACTGAAGCAGGGTTAATTGTAGAAAATCAATACCTGCCGGAATTGGCGTGAAGCTGCCTCTAGCGAAGGAACCAACAAAGTTTTGTGTTGAAATCAAAACTAGTTGGCAAGATGATGTACTGAATATCTAGCGAGATTTACTTAGATGCAAGAAGCTGAGATACATCTGCATGTGCCAATACAACGCTAGGTTCACGCTGGAGAGCAGCGTAGTACTTTCTGGCAAATGTATTGCCTACTTCTGAAGGCACGATGAGCCGACGGGCTTCGGCTATCAAATTTTGGATATCGTCCAGCGATATAGGTTCATCTGCTGCGAGCATTTCATCAATTTGCACAACAAGCTCAGAAATGCGATGTAACCAAGCAAATTGTTCATGATCGATGACGAGGCGAAGGAGTTCTGCACTCGATACTCGTCCGCTAACCTGTTCGTAGGCAATGCGTTCTGTCTCCAGCAAACAGCTATGAAGGCTGAGAAATTTGTTTCGTAAATTACGTAGATATTGCTGTTGATGTATCCGTTGTAGAAGTGTATTAGAAGTCAATGGAACCCAACCTCCCATTACGATAGTCTTCGATTGCTTGAGTAATTTCTGTTTGAGTATTCATCACAAATGGGCCATACCGAACAACTGGCTCGTTAAGTGGTACACCAGCGATGAGCAACACATCTAATTGTGATTTGGCGTCTGTTGGAGTTGCAAACTTCACTTCCTCTCCGTCTTGTGCAAATAATACCATTTGCCCGTTTCCTGCACGCTGTGAGTCTTCACCAAACAAGCCTTCCCCATCAAGCACATATATAAAAGCATTGTATTCTTTTGGCACAGGCTGAACTGCAATCGCACCTGGTTGAAGCCTAAAATGCAAGTAAATAATTGGAGTTTGCGTTTGAATCACAGCTTTTGCTCCCAGCGCTTCTCCTGCAATAACTTTTACAGTTACTGAACCATCCTCTGTTTGAGCAGTTGGAATTTTTTCAGATGGGATTTCTTGATAACGAGGCTTCATCATCTTGTCACGACGAGGTAGGTTTACCCAAAGTTGCAGCCCATGAATCCGTCCGCCAGTACGAGCAAATTCTCGCTCTGGCATTTCCGAATGGACAACACCCGCTCCTGCTGTCATCCATTGAACATCACCAGCACCAAGTTCTCCTTTATGTCCTTGAGAATCTTTGTGTTCAACGCGTCCCTCAAGGATGTAAGAGACTGTTTCAAAACCCCTGTGAGGATGATCTGGTGCTCCCTTTGCCTGACCTGGTTCGACATCAACAGGGCCAAATTCATCAAGGAGAAGGAACGGATCAAAGTCTGAAAAGGTGCTTTTGGGAAATGGGCGACGAACAAGCATACCTTCACCCTCTAGCGTTTGGACACTGTTGATGATTCCTGCAACTGTTCGCATTGTCCGTGTTTGAGTTGTCATTGATCTCCTCCTTAATATCCTATTTTCTAACTTGATCGCAGGTAAATTGAAGAATATGTATATAACCTGAATCTGTATTTGTAAGCATAAAAGTCTAAGTCAGGTCATAAAATTTACATGACAAGAAGCTGGTGGACTGTTCAACCTAACACTAAGTATTTACGTTCTTTGCCAAAGCAAAAGTTATTTTTTAGATTATTCTTATATAAGATTAGTCTTATAATAACATGAAAGCATCTAAAAACTAACAGATAGAGTTTCCCCTACCTTAGTTACGGACAACTGCCCATGTCACTAGCACACACAATTTTAGGTTTCCTTCAACAAGAAGAAATGACAGGTTACGACCTGAAAATAAGCTGCTTTGATCAATGCATTGCTCATTTGTGGCCCGCAGATCAGGCACAGATTTACAGAACCCTTGATAAATTAGTTGAGCAAGGTTTTATTACTTGTAGCATTAAGATTCAACGCGATCGCCCTAACCGCAAAGTCTATAGTCTGACAGAAACAGGAAAAGCCGAATTAATCCGATGGCTTCAATGTCCTCAGCCTTTGCCAACAGTACGAGAGCCGTTGCTCGTGCAGTTATTTTTCGCAGCACAGTTACCGAATGAAGTTATCATTCATTTGCTAAAACAACAACTAGCTGCACACAACAAAAAAATGACAGAGTGTGGCAATATTCAGCTACCGACACAGGGGGATGAGTATGCAAATCGTGAGCAGATGATGCAAAAACTGGTACTAGAGTTGGTGATAAAAAGAGAACAAACTTACATTGATTGGCTAAAGTCAACTATTGATGTCATTGAGCAGACAAGCAATTATCCTACCAAAGCAAATCTTGCCGCATCCTCTACAAGTGTCGCTCTTGAACAACTTAAATCTTACGTTGAGAAGCAAAATAATCCTGATAATTGAGGGAGCTAAAACTTCCTCAATTATCTGGTAATTCTGTTTCCACCCCAGCAAAACTTAGTGGCGAGGGGAATTGTCATACAATTTTGGATTTTAGATTTTGCGAAAAGTTGCGTGGGTGGGTTTCCGACTTGAGCAAACTTTTCAAGACAGATTTTAGATTGAGAAATTCTCTAATCCAAAATTAAAATTTAAAATCTAAAATTCGCTAAAGAGCTAGGCGAGATTTAAAATCTACTGAACCCAACGTTTTGTTGCTTCGGCAATACGTTGTCCAAAGCGTTCTGAGGTGAGGCGATCGCCTTCGTCCAGCATTGCTTCTTTGCCACTCATATCAAGTTGGCTTTGACCCATTGCACCTAAAAATCCCCCTAGTCGATTCACTCCATCATCCTTACCAAATAAAAAGCTTTGCAAGTCTCCCACATTCACCCAAATCATGCCGTGCTGAGCTGCATTTGTCGCTAAGTATAGAAGCGTCCCTTGCTTATCGCCACTAGGCGAGCTAGAGTGCGTAAAGCCGGCAGCAATCTTATCTTTCCATCCATGTTGAAACCAAACTGCACTGGCTGCATCGGCAAATGCTTTGAACTGAGCCGCTACACCACCCATATATGTGGGTGAACCAAACACAATTGCATCTGCTTGGTTGAGCTTTTCGATAAATGCATCATCTTTCCAGCGGCCATTTACAATCTGCTCGCCAGTGATCCGCAGCACTTCAACATTTGTGCCTTCAGCTTGTTTTGCGCCTTCGGCAATTGCTTGCGCCATTAGATGAGTATGACCCGCACCCGAAAAGTAGATGATCGCAATAGTGGGCATAATAAACCTTGGTTAATTTTTTAACTACAAACGAATGAGAAATAACATAGACACTATTTAGTTGTAAAGCCTGTAGCGACGCCCCATCAATTGTCATTAAGAAACAAACAGGTACTCCAATAGTGTCGTGCTGAGTAACGATTCATCAGTCCTGAGCAACAGCAACAAGAATTTTATTTACTCTTTTAACTCAGCATTTTGAGGAGGCGCTGTTTCGGTGAAGTGTGCATCTATGCTGTGCTTATCAATGTGTTTATAAAAAGCGCGTGCATCATACTGCCTATAACACTGTTCTGGCAACGATACTTAAAGCTAGAGAAGCGCTAATCCTATGCCAATCAATTACGTATTTTAACTGTTGCATTAGCCTTCAATAGCCGCCTAGTATGTAGCGCAATGTCTTTTCGTAATCTCAGCCATTGTGAAACATATTCTCCAAACTTATTTAGAGCAGGAAATCTGGGTATTAATACGAGATAAGTGGTACTTCGCCACAGTTATCGGCGTTTGGGATGATTTGTTATGGTTTAAACACAGAACTTACAACAAAGATACAGAGGAAGATACTCTGTGGGAAATGGTTGTAAAAATCAGTGAAGTAATTGCTATTGATAAAGTTAAGTCTGTTATGAGTAGAAAACCAGACGTGTTTATTGCACGACTATTAGAAACTGATGCAGGCACAAGTAATCATCCTCAAGAGCATGAAAAGTAATTGGCAATTGAGTAATTAAACTTAAATGAACAGAAAATCCTTAAGCGGATATTTATATTTTTGAGGATGTCTGAGAAGTAAAAAAACTCTGGTAACCTTAGTTCGACTTTATCCATACCACAGAACGCAAACCTTGTTAGCTAGCAAAACTTCTATTTATAAGGATTTTGGTGTATGCGATCGCGTTTTGTGAAAATGGATAAAGTCGATTTAATTTGCATTACTAACAATTAGGTTAGTCATAGTATCAATCAGGTGATCGCTTGCCATTGGTAAAATATCTTTACCGTGCATAACATCCTGAACAATATGAAAATGCACTAATGTTCCTAAAAGAATCCTGGCGACTGCCTCCGGGTCAGTTATCTTCAGTTCAGGATGACTTGCTAAGTAATGAGTCAGAGTTTCTACAACTGGTTTAATCATAGCGCGCACACAAACCTGGGCTAACTCTGGAAAACGGCCAGATTCCCCGATTAACACCCGCATAAAGGCACGATGTTCTTCATCTGAAACCATTTGCTGTAATGCTTTGGTTCCTAACTGACGCAGTACAATTGCTGGTTCCCCCTCAGGAGGTTCTGTGCCGAATATAGAGTTAAACTTTTTGCGCGCCAGTCGTTCGATCAGCACTTTAAAAAGTCCTTCTTTATCTTGAAAGTGGCTGTAAACTGTCGCTTTGGAAACACCCGCAGCTACCGCTACCTTATCCATGCTTGTACCAGCAAAGCCATGTTTAAGGAACTCCTGCATCGCCCCAGAGAGAATTTGTTCCACTTTATCAACGGAACTGTCCCGATCTACTGCGTCAACTTTGATGTGTGCCATTTATTCATCAACCTTTCTTATAAACCATCTTATAGATAATTCCGCATACCCTATATAATTCATGCCAACAGAGGCAAGGATTTTGGCAGATCGCTTTGTTCACGGGCATTGGGATTGCATAGGAAATAATTTTAGATGCGTTCGCTTGACTAAACTAATCAGTTTAGTTTAGCATGAATTAAACTAGACAGTTTAGTTTAATGTACTGTCATCAAAGGGGAATAATATGGCGCAAAACTGGAATTTAGCAGGTTTCCGAAATTCCCAGAATCTTTTAAAATCACCCGCAACCTTGGCAATAATTACAGCTATATTGACGGCTGGAGCCAGTGTTTATACGGTGACTAAGTTTCAGGATGCTTCACAGCAAAAGCCAGAAGTAGCAGCGCCGATTCAACCAGAGATAAAAACAGTAACAGCCTTGGGACGATTGGAACCGAACGGCGAGGTGATAAAACTATCTGCACCCACTTCTAATGAAGGAAATCGAGTTGAGCAACTGCTGGTAAAAGAAGGCGATCGCGTCAAAGGTGGGCAAGTAATTGCGATTATGGATAGTCGCGATCGCCTGCAAGCGAGTATGGGTGAAGCCCAAAGACAAGTGCAAGTAGCTAAATCCCGCCTTGAGCAGGTAAAAGCAGGAGCAAAACAAGGAGAAATCGGGGCGCGTCAGGCTACCGTCAACCGTCTGCAAGTCGAACTAGAGGGAAGCATTAGAACCCAACAAGCGGCAATTAATCGCCTAGAAGCAGAACTACAAGGGCAACAACAAACCTTACAAGCAACAGTAGCGCGTGTAGCAGCCGAGAAGCGTAACGCCCAAGCTGATGTGCAACGCTACGAGACTTTATACAAAGAAGGCGCGATTTCTAGCCAAGAAGTTGACAAGAGACGCCTCAGTGCCGAAACTTCTACTCAGCAGTTAATTGAGAGTCAAGCTACCCAAACAAGAACTGTCACCACCCTACAACAGCAAATTAACGAAGCCAAAGCCAACCGCGACAAAACTATTGCCACCCTGCAACAGCAAATTAACGAAGCCAAAGCCACCCTAAACCAAACTGCGGAAGTGCGGCCAACAGATATAGCCACCGCACAAGCAGAAGTAGACAGCGCTCAAGCCACCGTTGAGAAAATTAAAGCACAACTGAATCAAGCATATATTCGCGCTCCCAAGGCAGGGCAAATTTTGAAGATTCATACACGAGCCGGAGAAACCGTTGGTACTGATGGGATTGTAGAGCTAGGTCAAACCGAGCAAATGTATGCAGTCGCAGAAGTTTACCAAAGTGATATTAACAAAGTGCGACCGGGGCAACGAGTAAAAGTAATCAGCGATTCCCTCCCTAGTGAATTGCAGGGAACCGTCGATTGGATTGGAATGCAGGTGCAACGGCAGAATGTGATTAACGCCGACCCCTCTAGTAATATTGACGCCAGAGTTGTAGAAGTTCATGTACGACTAGATCAAGCATCAAGTGCCAAAGCTGCTCAGTTTACAAATTTGCAAGTCAAGGCGGTGATTGAACGATGATTGGATTTATCCCTCAACTACAGCGCCGGACGCCTCTAGGATGGTTGCAATTGAGTAAGCAGAGGAGTCGCTTTCTCGTAGCACTATCAGGTGTAGCCTTTGCAGATTTACTGATGTTCATGCAGCTGGGCTTTCAGTCAGCCTTATATGACAGTGCCACCAGACTGCATCAAGTATTACGTGCAGATGTAGTAATTATTGGTAACCAAGCCCGTAACCTTTCCTTTATGTCTTCCTTTCCTAGAAGACGACTGTATCAGGCTGCCGATGTACCAGGGGTAAAATCCGCAGAAGCTTTGTATACCAACAACGTGACGTGGAAAAATCCCCAAACTCACCGTGAGACAGGGATGCTAATTATCGGGTTTAATCCTGACCAGCCAGCCTTTAACTTACCGGAAGTTAATCGCCAATTGCCGACAATTACGCTCCCGGATACCGTCTTATTTGATGCCGCTTCCAGAGGAGATTATAAAGAAGCGATCGCTTCAGTTGCTCAAGGTAAACCTGTTACCACAGAAATAGATCGGCGGACGATTACCATTAATGGCTTATTCACAGTCGGAGCTTCCTTTGGTGCTGATGGTAGTTTAATTACCAGTGACCAGAACTTTTTGCGGCTATTTCCCAAACGACAAGCAGGTAGTGTCAGTATTGGTTTGATTCAATTACAACCAGGTTACGACCCACAGCAAGTAGCGAGTGCTTTAAAGTCTTACTTACCTAAAGATGATATTAAAGTTCTTACCCACAAAGAATTTATTGCGTTTGAGAAGAACTACTGGCAGACAAACACTGCGATTGGCTTTATCTTCACCTTGGGTGTATCAATGGGGTTTGTGGTCGGGGTGATTATTGTCTATCAAGTTCTTTCCACCGATGTTAATGCCCACATGAAAGAATACGCCACATTCAAAGCGATGGGGTATAACAATCTCTACTTATTAGGAATAGTGTTTGAAGAAGCTGTAATCCTGGCAATACTAGGGTTTATCCCTGGAATGACAGTATCTTTGGGGCTGTATACCTTGACCCGTGGCGCTACAAATTTACCATTGTATATGACCTTGGCAAGAGCAATCCAAGTGCTGATCCTGACCTTCGTAATGTGTATGATTTCCGGGGCGATCGCAACACGCAAAGTTCAATCTGCCGACCCTGCGGATATGTTTTAAAACTTGCCGACTAAATACTACTTTGCATAATTCTATAACCAAACTCTGCGCGTCTCTGCGTTTACCTTTGCGTTCCTCTGCGTTTAAAATCTAACCTTTATTTAAAGTATGAATAACAAAGCAGTTATTTCTATCCAAAATCTCGACCATTATTTTGGTCAAGGTCAACTTAAAAAGCAAGTTCTCTTTGATATCAACTTAGAAATTAATGCTGGCGAAATTATCATCATGACAGGGCCATCTGGTTCTGGTAAAACTACACTTCTCACCTTGGTAGGCGGGTTACGTTCTGCTCAGTCTGGTAGTTTGCAAGTATTAGGAAGAGAACTCTGCGGTGCGAATGCAGCCCAACTCACCGAAGCGCGACGCAGTAACGGTTATATTTTCCAAGCACACAACCTACACGGTAGTTTAACAGCACTGCAAAACGTCAAAATGGGCTTGGAATTGCACAAGCATATTTCACTACAAGAAATGAAAACTCGCGCAGCCGAGATGTTAGAGCAAGTAGGATTAGGACATCGCCTCAATTACTATCCTGATGATTTATCAGGAGGACAAAAACAAAGAGTAGCGATCGCTCGTGCGCTAGTCAGCCATCCTAAAATTGTCCTAGCAGATGAACCAACAGCTGCGCTTGACAGTAAATCTGGTCGAGATGTAGTTAACATGATGCAGAAATTAGCCAAAGAACAAGGCTGTACAATTCTCATGGTGACTCATGACAACCGCATCTTAGATATTGCCGATCGCATTGTTCACATGGAAGATGGCAAGCTAGCCAAGGATCTAGCTCTTGCATCAGCTTAAACCCCGCATCTTTGCTACGATTGAAGCTACATAATGTATATCACCAGTAGGGTACGATTAAGCAACCTGGGCAAATTGCTGTTGAACTGGAATTTTAATCACGAATTCCGTCTCCTTTCCTGGTGTAGATTGGCAATAGATACTGCCGTGATGCTTTTCTACTACAATTTGGTGGCTGATAGATAAACCCAATCCGGTTCCTTTACCCACAGGTTTAGTCGTAAAGAAAGGATTAAATAGTTTTGCTTTGACTTCTTCAGGGATTCCTGGGCCGTTATCAACGATGTGAATGGCAACCCAATTATTTTCAATCATCGTCGTGCGAATTTTAATCAAACTGGGATTTTGCTTAATTTCTTCACTTGAGCGTTGTTGATTGTATTCATCCAAAGCATCAATACCATTAACAATAATATTCATAAATACTTGATTAATTTGTCCGGCGCAGCATTCAACTGGCGGCAACAAACTGTATTCTTTAACCACTTCAATTCCAGGATGTTCGGGTTGTGCTTTGAGGCGATAATTCAAAATTGCCAGCGTGCCATCAATACATTCATGAATATCAACCTCTGCCATACCAACTTCGTCTACACGAGAAAAAATTTGCATAGATTTGACGATTTCACGAATTCGCCGTGCGCCGAAATTCATCGATTTAAGTAAATTTAGTAAATCATTTTCCAGAAATTCTAAATCTGTCGATTCAAATTCTTCTTGAATACTAGGGGTTGGATTCGGATATTCCTCTTGATACAAATGCAGAAGATTCAGTATTTCTTGAGTGTATTCATTTGCATGAATGATATTCCCATAAATGAAATCCACAGGATTATTAATTTCATAAGCAATTCCAGCAAGCATTTGCCCTAAACTCGAAAGTTTCTCATTTTGAATTAGTTTAACTTGTAGCTGTTTTAGGTCATCATAGGCTTGACTTACTTCTGCAACTTTTTGCTCTAACACAGCATTTTTATGCTCCAGTTCTTCAGACAAATTATGCATTTTTAAATGCAATTTTACTCGTGATAGCACTTCTGATTGCTGGAAAGGTTTGGTAATATAGTCCACAGCACCAACTTGAAAACCTTCAACCTTGTTGCTGGTATCAGAGAGCGCTGTCATAAAGATGACGGGAATATCTTTAGTTTGTAGATCTGCTTTTAATTGACGACAGGTTTCAAATCCATCAATCTCTGGCATCATCACATCCAGCAATATTAAATTGGGTAGGGCATATTTAACTCGCTCTAGAGCCACCTTCCCAGATTTAGCTACCCATACTTCCAGACCAGCCTGATCTAAGGCATCAGATAAGACACCTAAATTAGCAGGATTATCATCAACAATTAGAACTGTTGTAGTTTTTTCAGTTGCCAGATTCATAGTGCTTAGTTATGAAATTTGAGGAGTGCCAAAATTTCTTGGTCTTGAAATCCTTTTGCCAGTTGATGCAGTTGTTTGGCAAATGGAATGTATTTATTATCCATTTGTGTAATTAAAGCTGCCTGTTTTATAATTCCCTTAAAATTGCCTTTCATTACCAACTCATGCAGAATTTCGATTTCTGCTACTGGTGGAAAAACTAGCTCAAAATTGTCTTTTTGACTCTCGTTATCAGGCTTTTTCTCTTCATAAATCCATTCTAATTTGAGATAGTGCCGCAATTTTTGAAAGAGTGCGATCGCCTGTACTGGTTTAGGCATAAAATCATCGCCACCAGCTTCGATGCTGCGATGTTGATCGCTTTCAAACACACTCGCTGAAGAAACAATAATAATTATGTGTTTATGTGTTTGCGATTGGCGAATGCGCGCGATTAACTCAAAGCCATCAAGTTTTGGCATCAGCAAGTCAGTAATTACCAAATCCGGTTGAATTTCTAAGATTTTCTGCCAACCCTGTTCGCCATCATTAGCTTCAGTGACATCAAAACCGATGGGACTGAGCAAATTGTTAATGACTGAGCGATTTTCCCATTTATCATCAACAACTAAAATCTTCGGTTTACGGTCTTTAATACCAATAATTTGACCATAATCATCAGCTTGAGATGTTCTCACCCACTCTTGGGCCTCTGGCAAGTTGACCTCAAACCAGAAAATACTACCAACACCAATTTCACTTTGAACTTGAATCGTGCTGCCCATCAATTGGACAATTCTTTGGCTGATTGCCAATCCCAATCCTGTGCCCTCGGTCTGTCGCCGCCGATCGCCTGCTTGCTCAAATGGTTGAAAAATAGCTTGGAGTTTTTCTTGAGGAATGCCAACGCCCGAATCACGGACTTCAAAGCGAATTTTGCCTTCAGACGCATAGCTGATTGTAAAAGTGACACTGCCAGCATCAGTAAATTTGATGGCGTTGCTGAGTAAGTTGATTAATACTTGGCGGAGTCGTTTTTCATCAGCATGGATCGCAACGGGTAATTCTAAAGCCAATTGATGGCGGAATTGAATGCCTTTAAGTTCTGCACGAATGCGACACATCTCAGCTACACCTTGGAGGAATGCCGGAAAGTGGAAATCGCTGTTCATGAGTTCCACTTTCTGGGCTTCGATTTTCGACAAATCTAGGATGTCGTTAATTAAGGTGAGCAAATGAGAACCGCACTGATAAATTACATCAATGCGCGATCGCTCGTCTTCGTTGAGATGTTTAGAACGCTGGAGAATTTGAGCATAGCCAAGGATGCCATTGAGGGGAGTGCGTAACTCGTGACTCATGTTGGCGAGGAATTCGCTTTTGGCGTGACTGGCGGCTTCCGCTGCTTCTTTGGCTTGGGCAAGGACAAGTTCAGCTTGCTTGCGTTCAGTAATATCTATGTTAGCACCTACCCACTCTCGAACACTATTATCTGCATTCAAAATCGGTACACCACGCACATTCAAGTAGCGATACTCACCGTCATAACGCCGAAGCCGAACCTCAATTTCGTAAACGGTGCGTTTAGCGAGGGCTGCTAACCATGTCTCGGCAGCATACTTCTGATCTTCAGGATGGATCGTATTTAGCCATCCCCAACCCTGAATTTCTTCAACCGTTTGTCCTGTGAAGGCACGCCACTGCGGTTGGTCTGTGACAAATCCACCCTCAGCGTCAGTACTCCAGACAATTTGTGATGTCGCTTCAATTAGGGAACGAAATCGTTCTTCACTCTGCTGGAGCGCTAGTTCTACTTCTTTGCGATCGCTAATATTGCGTGTGGTGGCGATGACGCCCAAGATGTTACCATGAGCATCCTGCCAAGGAGCCTTAGTCGTGAGAAAGGTGCTGCTGATTTCACCATGATAAACATTTTCCTCATAAGTTAGGGTCATGCCTGTGGCGATCACTTGCTGGTCTTTTGCCATGATTTCACGGGCAACTTCCAGTGGCAGCACTTCAGTATCGTCTTTGCCAATAATCTCTTCATTTGATTTACCCATGAAGTTGGCTAAATTCGAGTTCAGGGCGACATGGCGTCCTTGACAGTCTTTGACGACAATAAAATCTGGTGTACTTTCCAAAATCGAGCGTAAAAGTGCGTTGTTTTCCCGTAGGGCAACTTCAGCTTGTTTGCGATCGTGGATGTCGGTATGGGTTCCAACCCACTCTCGAATGCTACCATCTGCTTCCAAAACCGGAACACCCCGCGCCACCATATAACGATATTCACCATCATGTCGTCGAAGGCGGTGTTCTACTTCATATCGACTACCATTTTTAACCGCCATTTCCCATGCCTCGGCAGTTAATGAGCGATCATCTGGATGAATCGCCTCTAGCCATCCCCAGCCCCAAAGCTCGTTTAATGTTTGCCCAGTAAATTTCCTCCAAGCAGGAAGATCACAGGCGACAATACCATCGGGTGGAACCGTCCAAACTATTTGAGAAGTTGCGATAACAAGAAACCGATAGCGCTCTTCATTGTGCCGAAGTGCGATTTCTGATTGTTTACGCTGGGTGATGTTTTCGCTAAACATCATAATGCCGCCAATTTCACCGCTTGCCATATACCAAGGGCGAAGTGACCAGCGCACCCACTCTACCGAACCATCGGCGCGTAGGTAAGAATCTTCGTGACGTTGTTCAATTGCCCCTGCTAAACACTGTTGGTGAATTTGCTTCCACTCTTTTGGGATATCAGGAAAAATCTCATAGTGAGAGCGCCCGATAATGTCATTGGTCAAGCTATATTCTTCCAGCCATTTGCGACTGACAGCAAGATAGCGCATTTGTTGATCAAATATGGCGATCGCAACAGGAGCATATTCAATTGATTGCCGCAAGTGTACTTCGCTCTGATGCTGGTTTATTTCTGAATTTATATGAGTGTTTGCTCTCATCGGCTCGCCAATGGCACCGTTGAATTGTGCTTCTTTTGGCTTAAGAGCGTCCTGGGGATTTGCTTGTGGCATTTGGCTCATGCTATCGGGTCGCTCATTCGCCTGGAAATTTTCAGATGGGAATATCTCACTCATATTCAATTTCTTATCTTGCTTGAATTCAGGGCTTTTACTTAGGAAAGCATCAATGTTTATAGTTCCAATATAAAGAATTCCCTGTTACGTCAAAAAAGTAACAGGGAATAAGCAAATTTAATACGAAAAAGTCAGGGTTTATGATTGTAATTAGTAATTCAAGACTTAGTAGAGGCCTTAATCTTAAAAGTTGCTCATTTTTAGGTGGAGTTTAAAGGTCTGAAGCTTAATTACAAATTATCAATTATGAATTGCAGTTTTTTAATCTTATTAACTAAACCTAAATGTTTTAAATTTAAGTTGAATATTATAAAAATATGTAAACCTTTACTCAAGTATTTAGCTATGGCTTGACAAGTATAAACCTCCTTACCTGCTCGAAGAGTATGAAGCTAAATTGCATGAAAAACAGTCCAAAAATGGTATTACCAAAAATGTTTATCCAACTGCTTTTCCGAAGTAATACAGCGCGTTGAGGGTGACGTGGACAGTAGTATACTAAAGTGCGGCTACCAACAGGGTAGGTAGCAATGAGATCATTAGCACTGCTACGGTCATAAGAGCCACTATACGCAAACCAGAGTCGCTTTCCACGATATTGCCTACCGTTAACTTCGTAAGTATAAATAATTAACGCTTTGTAGGGTGAACCAGGAGTTATACTGGCACTATGAATAGTAGCTTCAACATTTAGCCAAGTAGCACTTTTATAAAATAAGTAGATATTGCGTATTGCTGGCAGGAACAAAATCATCGCCAAGATAAAGAATACAAAGCACGCAATGAGGAAAAAACCCACAAAAGAGAATAACGAAAAGGAACGCAAGCGCAGGGGTAGTTGGCTTTTGATGAATTCCAGCAAAGTTTGCATTAGTAACAAGAACTGAAATATAGGGTTACGATTGAATGACGTCGCCAACTTTGAAAGTTTGCCCTTCTACTGTTACTTGGTCACTTGATACTAATTTCCGTCCTCGTCGGGTTTCAACTGTACCATTGACTTTGACATCACCATCAATAATCATTAGTTTCGCTTGTCCTCCAGTTGAGGCTATACCCACCAACTTTAAAAACTGGTCGAGTTTAATCATTTTGTCACTTATTAAAAGTAATTCGCGCTGCACAACAACTTAATTTTATAGTGGTATCGTCAAGCCAAAAGATTTATAGCAATTCGTAATTAGGAGGCATCAGATTTAATCTGTGTTTCCTTTCTTTCTATCTAAGTAAATCGGCACAATAGAACCAAACTGTGTGAAACAAGTAAACAAGGCTCAAACCCTTTTTCTCCCTCCCCCCTGCTTTATCCCAACGATAATTATTTACGTCGACCTACTTATAGTCCTAGCTCTATTGTGGAGAATTGATATTACTCCATCTCTACTGGTTCTTGGTCAAATTGCCGCATTAGCTCTATGAAGGCTTCCCGGTTTGGTTTTTGTCCATCCTTAAGGAGTGCAGCCAAACCCTCAAAATACTTTTCTCGCTCTCCACCAGGAGTAAACATGATTAGTAACTTTGCAGGTTTTGTAGAGCGATTGGCAAAGGTGTGGGGTGTACTGCGAGGAACAAGCACAAATGCACCAGGATGACCGACTATGGTGCGATCGCCAACTTGGATTTCTACTTCTCCCTCTAAAACATAAAACATTTCTTCCATCTGGCGGTGAATGTGTAATATTGGCGCAGTTCCCCCTGGTTGTATGAGGTTTTCAAACAAACCCAAGTGACCGTGGGTGTCAGCGCCAACCACCTTGAATGTCACTTCGCTATTGCCGATAGTGAGGCGATTACCCTCTCCCGGCGCTAATATAATTTCTTTGATAGGTAAGGTCATCTGAACTCATCTCTCCCGAAAGTCTTAGTTTTGAGCCTATAACTATATTTTTCACTCTTAAGAGATTTGTCATCATTCAATCGATATGTATTGGAACAGTAAACCTTTAGCAACTAAACTTATTGCCAGATTTACCTCTTACCCTAGTGACTAGGCCTAAAGCTCTGAATGATGGGCTAACAGGCCCTCTCAGGGCAGAAATGCCAAATACTTTGCCATCAGCATTTGAAATTTTTCTACTCAAATATTGAAAAATTAATATCTTGTCATTTTTAAGTCACATTTACTTTTAATTCTAAAAATAGGAATCTCAAACAATACTATCTATCCCAATTTAATTTGGGATTAAACATTATTTGTCTGGATGACACAAATATTGGAGTACTGCTGAGTGTCGGTTACAACTTCTAAGAGTTTGACAAGAAGGTGCGTTCTGTGAGTAGACCTGAAAACTACAGTTTAGTTGAGGAATCAACAGCAACCACAGGTGCTGCTCCCAAGGCATCGCTGGCTTTTGGTGATGCAGTCGCTCTAATTGTCGGTATCGTCATTGGTGCAGGTATTTTTGAAACTCCTGCTTTGGTTGCAGCTCAAGCAGGCAGCGAAGTTGCTGTACTACTGTTATGGTTAGCTGGTGGTGCAGTTTCTTTGATTGGGGCCCTATGTTATGCAGAGTTGGCAACGACTTATCCCCATGTTGGCGGTGTTTACCATTACCTGAAGCGTGCCTTTGGGCGTCCAGTTGCCTTTCTATTTGCCTGGGCGCGGATGACGGTGATTCAAACAGGTTCTATTGCGCTATTGGCATTTATATTTGGTGATTATGCCAGTAAGATATGGCGCTTAGGCGATTTTTCATCGTCTATCTATGCTTTGATAGCGATCGCGCTTTTAACAGCATTAAATATTATCGGTTTGCAACAAGGTAAGTGGACGCAAAACCTGCTCACGGCTGCGAAAGTAATTGGCTTGCTACTGGTTGTGGTCGTGGGAATCGCCTCTCCTACTGTCTCTGTTGCTCCTGCTGCTCCCGCCTCCTCTGGAGGATCTTGGGGGTTGGCAATGGTGTTTGTGCTGCTGTCCTATGGTGGATGGAACGAAGCCGCTTACATCTCAGCAGAAATTAAAGATAGAGGGCGCAATATGGTGCGATCGCTCATAGTGAGTATTGGCATCATCACGGTCATTTACCTGCTGATTAATTTAGCTTACTTGCGGGGGCTAGGATTAGCAGACATGGCTAATTCAGAAGCCGTGGCAGCAGCTTTAATTAACCGGACTTTAGGGACACAAGGAGCCTTGCTTCTGAGCTTGCTGGTGGCAGTTTCTTGCTTGGGAGCAATCAACGCCACGATTTTTACAGGGGCACGTACTAATTATGCTCTAGGTCAAGACTTTTCTGTGTTTAGTTTTATGGGAAGCTGGCAGCAACGCCCCAGTACTCCTATCCGTGCCTTGCTCTTACAAGGAGCGATCGCTTTTGCTTTAATTTTGTTGGGTAGCATCACCCGTAATGGGTTTGAAACAATGGTGGATTACACCGCCCCCGTGTTTTGGTTCTTTTTCCTACTTTCTGGCATCTCTTTGTTCGTACTACGAAGCCGAGAACCCTACATCTTACGCCCATTCCGAGTGCCATTGTATCCTTTGACACCACTGCTGTTTTGTGCAGTTTGTGGCTACTTGCTCTACTCCAGCTTGGCATACACGAATATAGGTGCAATTGTTGGCGTTTTGGTAGTGGCAGCAGGTATCCCCTTGTTGTTATGGAACCGCCATCATCCTCGCAGAACATAAAGTTTCAAGTCCAAAGATTAACTTTAGGTCATTGATAAGGAAGCAAAATTATGAAACTACAAAAAACACTGCTTTTACTAGTTACAGGGTTGAGTGTAGCAAGCTTGGGACTTGCTGGTTGCGCCACACAAGAGCGCGATTTTGAAGCCACAGCGCAAACACCGACAGCGACACCGGCAACTCAAGCCCAAGAACGTCCAGGTGATGTACCTTATGTGCCAACGCCCCAACCAGTAGTGGATGCAATGTTGAATTTGGCAAAGGTGCGTAAAGAAGATGTGCTTTATGACCTTGGCAGTGGTGATGGGCGGATTCCAATTACCGCAGCGCAGAAATTTGGTACACGGGGAATTGGTATAGATATTAATCCAGAACGTATCCAAGAGGCTAATGCCAATGCTCAAAAAGCAGGAGTAACAAACTTAGTACAATTTCGCCAACAAGATTTATTCAAAACAGATTTTAAAGAGGCAACAGTGGTAACACTTTACCTGCTACCCGAAGTTAACATGAGGCTTCGTCCCACGCTTTTGCGAGACTTAAAACCGGGTACTCGAATTGTGTCTCATGCCTTTGATATGGGCGATTGGAAACCACAACAAGTGCAAAATGTAGATGGCAAAACGATTTACTTATGGGTTGTCCCTGAAAATCCTCCAGCAAATTTGAAGTAACAGAACATAGGAAGAAATCTTTAGGAATTTAAATAAATTTAAGCTGGTGTAAGAGTTTTCAGCGTATAAACATCAAAAAAAATTTTTGTAAAATCGCGGCTCTCTCACCAGCTTTACATATTTAAAATATCCTCTTATACCAAATTGGCAAAAAGTGTATTGTTTCAGCAGCAAGTTAACAAATCGAAAACCCCCTTTAACAATGATTTAGATAAGCCTACAAGCTTTAGCCTACGGCTACCGTAACAAAGCCTGCCATTGCAGGCTTATTTTATTTAGTCGCATCCTAAAGGTAAGTAGAAAGGTGCAAATAAACAGAGGTATGTAACAAAAAATAAAGTTATCTCAAAGCCTCTTTCGTTCTGCCTTGTCTCAACGATAAATATTGAGGTCGAGCTACTTACTACCGTTAATTGAAGTTTATTGGATCACAGAAACTATAAAAAGTTCGTGGTAAGCAGTTTAGTGCTTAGGAAAGGGTTGAAACCTTGACTATAAGCCTTCAAAATCGGAGTGGAACAATTTTTTTGTCATGCTGTCATGTAAAAATGATAAAAATGTCTTGATTTTGAGATTTCATGAAAGAAAATAAAGATAGGTGTAAATTCAGCAGTTCAAAATTATATGACCGACAGAAGGCGTTCTGATGATTACAAGCAAATA